>JAZQLB010000400.1:0-6747 GCA_045542475.1 Lachnospiraceae bacterium
CTCATTATATACTCCCAGCACAAAATCCGTGGAGCTTTTTAAAACCTTTAGAAGATTAGCCTCAATCTTCTCCTTTGTTGTAAACATAGGATGGCTTAAAGCCGTCTCGCATTGAAGGTCATTAATAAACTGCATAACCTCCTGTTCACTTTCCATTTTCCTTATCATCATTTATCTCCTCCGGTATTTCTTAGATTTTTTCTACTTGTATTTTTGCAACATTATATATGGGCACAAATAGTTCTCCCATCAGGAGCATTCCTGCCTGTATTTTTTATTTTATTATAAAAATACATGAGTTTCAAGGCAACCTACGCTTAGTAGAGGGGGGGATTTAGGCGGCTACGTTGTATAGTGAATAGAAATATTTCTTCTTTTCCAATAATTCATAAAAGCTTCCCTGCTCCTCAATAATACCATTTTTCATAACAATAATTTCATCATACCTGCTAAGTAAAGCTTCCTCAAGCTGATGAGTTACTATAATTCTGGTAAGGTCATTCATTTCAAGAATGGCATCGATTACCTCATATGCAGTCTTTGCATCAAGGGATGCTGTTGCTTCATCCGCCACCATAATAGGTGTCTTTCTAAGGAGACATCTGGCAATGGATATTCTCTGCCTCTCTCCACCCGAGAGATTACAGCCATTTTCTCCGCACAGATAGTCCTCTCCCTTTTCCTCTATAAGCTTATTTAAGCCTGATAAACGAACAGCCTGCTTAATCTCTTCATCCGTAAATGACTTAAACATGGTTATATTATCTCTTATGGTGCTATCAAAAATAAATACATTCTGCTGTACAACTGATATCTGTTCATACAAAGAATCCATCTCTATTCCTTTAAGCTCCCTTCCATCAAAGCATATCTCACCACGATAATTATTATAATTTCCCATTATTACATCCAAAAGGGTTGATTTACCACTACCTGAACCGCCTACAACCGCGTAACTCTTACCAGCCTCCAGCTTAAGAGAAATATCCTTAATAGTATCATTCTCCGGGGTATACCCAAACGATACTTCCTTTAATGTAACCGCACTGTTAAAGCACTCCAAAGCCTCGCCTGCCTCCTTGACTGCGTTTTCACTAACAGCAGCTTCCATTTTATCTATAAGTCCGATTGCAGCCTTACGTCCTGCACATAGCTTAGGAATTATACTGATTGGGGTCATAAGTGCCCCCATCATATTCACAAAGGCGATTAAAACTCCGGCAGTCACTCCCTTTCCCGAAATAGCCAAAAATGCTCCGATTATAAACACTCCCAGCTGTGATATAAGAACTCCCGTCATTGATAAAAGTCCTATTCCGCCTTCTGTTATACTTCGCATAAACTTAATACTTTCCAAACTGTTATTACCCTTTTTGAATATATTGTCAATCTCCTTCTCCGCACGAAAGCTTTTAATAACCGGAAATCCTGACAGCATATCCTTTATCATGCCAACAAAATCCGCATTTTTATCAGAAACGCTTTTTTCCTGTTTAGCAAGCCTACTGCTTGAGAGCATAGAAACCAATATTGGTAAAAATGTAAGTAATACCGCCGCTACTGTAAGCAGAGGACTATACATTACCATTACCACTATTGTTGCCACAAACGCAATGCCATAAGAAATAATTTTTGCAGTTCCCTTAAGATAATTAGTTTCAATTGAAGCAGCATCATTAGTAAGCGCCGATATGTAAACAGAAGTACTCTCATTCAAAAAACTACTCCTGCTTTTTCTTAACAGCTTTTCAAATACTGTATTTTTATATTGAAGCATGGCTTTCTTAATAAATTTCGCTTCAGTGTAATACTTTGCAATAGAAATAGAAAGTATTACAAACAATGACACCACACATAATATGCACAGCCTTTTTAAGCCCTGCATATCCTTTTCAACAGCTACATCCGTAATCTGCTGTAAAATAAATGATAAAAACAGATTTATTGCACCATTCATGGTAAGCAGTACTGTAAATAACAGCCACCATATTTTATTCCCTTTATAAAACACATTTTTTAACCTCATACGTCTTCCTCCATAATAAAAGCCTCATTATCAAGTCCCAATTCCTCAACAAGCTCATTATATATCCGCACAACAAGCTCATATGCCTCACTCCCGGAAGCATATGTCCGAATTATATATTTTATTGCTGAAATCGTAGTCCCGTAACCATCATTTACACCTTCTGCTTCATACTTAAAGAAAGCAATTTTGCATAAAAAATCCGGATTCTCATCAAAGTGCTTTGCCTTAAGTATTGCACCTCTAAGACTGCTTTTTACTTCCTCACAGCATTCATGACCATCCTTAACCAGACAATGAACCAATGCAATAGCCCCCATTGTCTCCGCTGTCACTGCCGCACGTTCAAAATAACTACTCTCCTTATCGGCCACTGACATGCAAAATTCCTTTCCCCACTCTGACACCTTGGCAGCTTCATTATATCTGCCGGTACCAAATAACACATTATACACACTCATATAGGTTACCCATACCTCTATCAATGCCTTTCTGAAAACCTCTGTTGCATAATGCCATGCCTTATCATACTCATCCAGAGCGCACAGATATATTCCTATCATTCTGTCATTAAAATGGTACTCATTATGTTTTTCAAGATATTCTACTGCCTTTCTTTGCTCTCCCATATAGCCGTAAATACTGCCAATATGCTGATGAATGCTAATCCTGCTGATATTCTTATCAGAATTTTGGTCAAACAGCTCTAGCGCCCTCTCTAAGGTTCTGGCAGCAAGGGCAAATTCCTCATTTATCTCTTCCTTTGACATCGCATTTTTTCCGCTTATGTGATTTATAGCCACCACTAACAGCATTTCACCGCATATATACATTACATCAAAGCTGTTCGGATATTTCTGTATTGCCTTCCTTGCTTCACTAGCGCCCTCCTTATAGTTTTGCTCCAAAAGCAGCCTTTTGATATTGTCGACACACTGTCCCATATTATGCGTACGCCATTCATAGCCAAGCAGCACATCCACTGATATCTGAAAGAAATCTGCCAGCTCCGCAAGCATTACCACATCCGGACATATGCTTCCACCCTCCCATTTTGATACGGTTGCAACACTAACTCCCATTGCCTCTGCAAGCTGCTCCTGAGTTAATGACATTTTCTTACGATATATACGTATATTTTCATTAAGTAAAAGCTTCATAATAAATAAACTCCCATACAATGTATTTGTTCGAACAATTACATTGTACAGGAGTTTTATTAAAAATTACATATACTATTTTTCAATTTATTACCAATGTTTTTTTCCAAATGTGAAAATCCATTATTTCGCACCAAATGCATCAATGAAATATTTAGCTCTTGAAAGCTCATTAATAACATCCTGCTTAACAGACTCATCAACCTTCTTAAAAAGACTTGGCTTCAACTTACAGCCATGCTTAGATAAGAAAATGTACATATTGCCGTTTCTTACTGTACATGCGATTCTTCCGGTTATCTGGTTCTGTATGCTTACAAGCTTATTCATAAAGTCCGGTGTTAAAATCTGAGCAACGCCGTCCTTATTATTAGAATTAACCTTAAACAGCTTATTGAATTCCTCATTAGTTCCAAGATAATCGCTTCCTGGTAAATGAATGCTGATATCAACATTCTTATTATATATAGATGTAGCATAAATATTAGGTAAATTAGTAGGAATTACAAGATATGTACCATCATACTCAAGTGTATAACCGCCTCTTTCACCTCGAACATTACGCACATCAGACTGAACAAAGCTTACACCATTATAAGATGCTGATATGAAGCAGTCTGAGTAAAAACGGTTAGCACCTAACATTCCTGAATCTGTAACTGCCTGTGGCACGATTCCTCTCTCAAAATCAATCTGCATATCATCATATAACTGTCCGCCATTAAGAGCCATTGTAACAAGCTCTCTCTTATATGCCTGAACAAACTCTGTATAGGCTCTGTTCTTTGAAAATGTCACATGTAACATTCTTACAAGCGAACCAAAAATAAGTGCAACACCAAGAGCACCTGCAAAATCCTTAGTTCCCACCATAACCAATATGAATAACAGAGGATATATTCCCCAGCTAATCACCTTGCCTATTAATGCTTTTTGTCTTAATTTCTCTAAATTATTCATCCTTCACACTTTTACTGTCCTTATTTTAACAGCCTCTCCTTTCGTAAAACCTATACTAAATAATACAGAAAAGGAAATCTTATTAAAATATGCCATTTGAACTAGTTTATTAATCATTATTACATAAGAAATAAAATATCATCTTCCCTTATATGCTATGGCATCTATCTGTACCTGTAAGCCGTTCTCTCCACCTCTATGTGCAAATTCTGTGGCTATTGTCTTCCTCGCAGGATATTTCCCCTTAAAACGCTCTGCAAATACCTTCTCCATAGCAGGAATATTCCATGGGTCACGCATCAGCACATCCACCTTCACAACTGATTCCAATGTAAGTCCTACCAAATCAAGACGTGCCTCCATATTATCCAATGCACCATGTACCTGAGCCTCCACATCACCGCCTACATTACCCACGCAGAAATTAAGGAATACCCATTCTCCTGCCACCACAACCTCTGAATAAGCGCAATCATTAGCAAACTGATTGTCAAGATTCATTCTGATTATTTCACTCATATATTCTTCTCCTTATCGTTCTTCTTATAATATAAATCAGCCAGCTCTGTCAGATGCTCCACAATATGCTGATTCCATGAAACCTTATCCCTAAGCCAGCCACATGGAAATTCCGGGCACAGACCACAAAACTGAACATTATGCTCTCTTGAGCATTTGTGATTATGCGACATCATCACTCCTATAAATTCAGATTATATAAACATTATTACAATCCTTAAAACTTAACGATATCTCCCCTTCGCTCTCCAAACATATGTTCTTATTTAGATTTTACTGCACATCACATTACATGTCAATAGCAAACTTCCTTTTAAAGCATTCGGAATGTTCCTATTGGCACTACTGACATTCGTTTTTTTGATTTGTCACTAACATAACAAAAACCTTCCCTGTACTTGGCCGTGCGGGAAGGTTTTTGTTTCCAAACAATGGTCAACCACTCTGTGGCGATTGCCTCTTATGTTATTATAGCATTTTTTTTTGAAATTACAACCCCTTTTATTATGTCGCCTATGTTTTTAACAGTATCTATCTCCATATTCAACCTTTGCAATTTCAGTATACTTAGCTACAAGCACTCTTTTAGCATTAGTATACCCGTCTCGGTTATGCTCATATTCCTTCCATAGCCCCAGCTTCAATGCCTCATACTCCTTGGCAGCTTCCGGATGTTCAAGCAGATAATCCCTAAAATACAGTTCATCATTATCACCCACATATCTTAAATGCAAATGATATACCTTTTCAGCAAAGCCATTCTCCGTGTAGCCCTTATTAAAAGAAATCCTCTTATCGTTCTGAGACATACAGATATAGCCATTGTTGACTAATATGGATTTTATATTCTGCATATCACACTCCTTTGATACTTCCACAAGAATGTCTATAATTGGCTTTGCCCATATTGTGTTGATAGCAGTACTTCCCATGTGACTAATTCGCACGGTTTGATTGGGTGGAAGAATAGTATTTAGCCTAGAGGCTTCATTCTTATACCATTCCTTCCATTCATGCTGATGTTCAACTAGGATTATAGGAAACAACTGCCATAATTCTTCTATGGTCATTTCTGAAAGTTTTTTACTCATCGCTTTTCTCCTATCTATAGCCACTACGCCTCCATATATGTATGCTCTTATCTGTTATCACTAAAGTTCTCTCTGTTATTCTCCTCGCCATATTTCTGTAATTTCCTTCACAATATCCTCCGGCAACTTCCCTGTAGTATCAAGCTTAATTGTACTAAGCTTCTGATACAAAGGAAGCCGTTTAACACTTCTCTCAATCACATCTACACTACGAAGTCCCTTGCCCACATCCTTTTTGTAGTCTTTCCGAATCCCATAGTGCCGCCGACTAGGAATAGTCTTTTCATGCTTTGCTCCTTAAAACATCTTAAAAAACGCCCTACAATTAATATCCGTATCCATTTCAAAGCCCATTGATTTATAAAAACAGATAGTTTTCTCCGTATTATCAGTAAAAAGCACCTTCTGATATACATTACTGTAGGTATCGAGAACCTTTTTCATCAATGCACTTCCTATTCCCTTATGCTGATACTCAGGTAAAATCAAAATATCCTGAATATAAACAATAGAATAACCATCGCCTACCACTCTGATAACTCCAAGCAGCTTGCCATCTATGCCATCACAATTTTCATTCTCGTAAGCCGCAAATACCTTTAGTGAATTCTTATAGGCATTTGCAAGCATGTCCGGGTTATTGGTGTAATTAGTCCATCCAACACTTGTATATAGGTTCATAATCTCATCATGATTATATTTTGTATATTCTTTAATTGTATATTTCATTTATAAATCCCCCTTTGCTATTGCTTCAATCATCTTTCTGTCATTCTTATTCAGGCTGTCTGGCAGATTATTCACTTCACAAAATGCCAGCTCAACCACCTCTCCAGCCTGTCCCTTAAGACTTCCTGAATATTCATGACAGACATAGTAAATATCTACCGCATATACCTCATCCCCGTTAGGATATGTAAAATGTGAATTTTCGCCTGATAAAACATCTAATAGCTTTAAGCTGCCTAATTTCAAGCCTGTTTCTTCATAG
>JAZQLB010000401.1:0-2431 GCA_045542475.1 Lachnospiraceae bacterium
ATATAATTCTTTTATTTCTAATAAATATATGATAAAATACACATAAGAAGAATATACAATGGGAGGTGTCGCATATGGGATATAAGATTCTTTTAACAGGAAAAAACGAGCAGGTAATTGACCAGTGTTTTCTTGCCATGGGCAGGGATAATGAATGCATAACAACATCTACAAGGGAGGGAGATGTTCTTAATCATTTTAAGCTGTTTGAGCCGGAGGTTATTGTGTTTGCCATTGAGTCGGAGAGCAAGGCTGATATGATGAAGTTTATAACTACCCTGAAAAAGGCAGGTAAAAAGGAGCTTAGGCTTGCCGTAATCGGAAGCGAGGAGGCGTGTAATACCTTTGAGCAGTTAGGAACGGATGTGGACTGTGTTATTCTGACCACACCTGCTACAGCAGATGATATTAAGAAAACAGTAGTTAATTTGTTGAGTAATGAGAAATCTGGTGCTGCGCCTAAGAAAAATATTCTGGTTATTGATGATGACCCTATGATGCTGCGCCTTATCAAAACTGAGTTGAAGGATGTATATAGTGTGGCAACAGCGGTTAATGGCAAGATTGCACTTGATTTTATACGGAGGAGGGATATTCTTCCGGACTTGATATTATTGGACTATGAAATGCCGGAAATGAATGGTGCACAGGTTTTTGAGAGACTTAGAACCAATCTTAATACCAGTAATATTCCTATAGTATTTCTTACGGGAGTAAATGACAGGGAGAAGATTAAGAAGGTATTTGCGCTTAAGCCACAGGGATATCTTTTAAAGCCAATAGACTGTAATGTGCTTATACAGACAATTAAAAAGATTATCGGATAAGGGGTGGAAGAATGCAGGATACAGAATTAAGACTTACGGATTTGATTGATGTGGATACCCTGCAAAGAATTCAGGATGCCTTTTGCGAAATGACCAATATTGCGGCAGGAGTATCTGATGCAGATGGCGTAATGGTGACAAGAGATACCATGTCCACGGATTTTTGCTTGAATTACAATAAAAAGTCTCCTATAGGAAAATCCCGCTGTGAGTTGTGTGATAAACGGGGCGGCGAGATGGCTATGGAAAAGGGAAAGGCAGTAACCTATCATTGTCATGCAGGTCTGGTGGATTTTGCGGCTCCGATTATTGCTCATGGCAAGATGGTGGGCTGTATTACAGGTGGTCAGGTAAGGACTGAGGTGCTAGATGAAGGGAAACTTTTGCAGGTTGCAAAGGAGCTGGGGGTTGACCCTGAGGGGTATCTTGAGGCGGCTAAAAAAATAAGATACATAGAGCCGGAGGAGCTTGACCGGGCAACCAAGTTTTTGTACAGGATATCTACTATTATTTCTGATATGGCATATGACAAATATGAGCTTATTAAGGCTAAGGAGGAGATTGAAAGGGCGGCGCAGATGAAGTCGGATTTTCTTGCAAATATGAGCCATGAAATCAGAACTCCAATGAATGCGGTTATAGGTATGGCTGAAATGGCATTGCGTGAGGAGCTTCCGCCGGCGGCAAGCAGCTATATAAGCCAGATTATATCATCAGGAAAGACCCTGCTTACCATTATTAATGATATTCTTGATTTTTCAAAGATAGATTCCGGCAAGATGGTAATTGAAGAGGATGAGTATGAGCCGATGTCAATTATCAATGACGTAGCTAATATTATAACCACCAGAATCGGTGAGAAGGATTTGGAGCTTATACTTGATATTGCACCTGATTTGCCACGTAAGCTGGTGGGAGACAGCAACAGATTAAAACAGGTTATTATTAATCTTGCCAATAATGCGGTTAAATTTACCCAGAAGGGACAGGTTGTATTAAAGGTTAGTTACCAGAAGGTATCGGACAATATTATCGATTTGGTGGTATCAGTTAAGGATACGGGAATAGGTATTAAAAAAGAGGATATTCCTAAGTTGTTTAGGGCGTTTCAGCAGGTGGACAGCAAGCGTAACCGTAATATAGAGGGTACGGGACTGGGACTTGCCATATCCGAAAGGATAGTTGTTCTTATGGGCGGAGATATTTCGGTAGAAAGTGAGTATGGAAAGGGAAGTACATTTTCATTTTGGATTCCTCAAAAGGTGGCAGATGGCAGACCATCCGTGATTATTAAGGATAAGGACAAGGTTAAGGCAGCAGGACTTGTCGCTAATGACTTTTTGCGTTCGCATATGGAAAAGGATATGAAGCATATGGGAATTCCTTTTGTATCACTGGAATCAGAGGAGGATTTGCATCTTGTGGCGGATATGCAGATACCATATTTCTTCGTAGGGCAGGGAATGTTTTCACTGGAGGTGGAGGAATTTGTCAGGGCTCATCCAGAAATTACAGTTATCCTTATGATTGACTTTAGAAATTCAGTAAAAACCAATATCAATAATCTATTGGTTATTAAGAAGCCTGTGTATGTGCTTAATATT
>JAZQLB010000402.1:0-4563 GCA_045542475.1 Lachnospiraceae bacterium
ATAATTAGGAGAGGTTTATGATGATTTTAGGAGAACTGGGGATTTTTAGTAATATTTGTGAAATGGGTGTTACTGCATCTGTTATAACGCTTATTGTATTGGTTATAAGATTACTTATGCGGCGAATGCCAAAGAAATATATATGTTTATTATGGCTGGTTGTGGTATTCCGTTTTTTGTGCCCGGTGGTGCCGGAAGGGATAATAGCTGCGGATTGTCTTTCATTAAAAAAAGCTACGGGATTAACTGTGGAAGCCGATTTGCCGGAATTGACAGAGGTTTATGTATCGGGAACCGGTTATGTGGACGAAGAATTAAGTATAGCAAATGATGTGAATAAGGCTGGTAAATCATCTGTTTTTAAGTATGCTCTTACTTGTATATGGGCGGTTGGGAGTTGTGTCATGGCGGTATATATGCTAGGCAGACTTATTGTTTTAAATAGAAAGCTTAGAACAGCAGTATGTATTAACCGGACATTTAAGGGTGGTGTATCCTTGTGGGAAAGTGAAGCTATTGAATCTCCTATGGTAAGGGGGCTGTTCAGACCAAGAATATATACGCCGACCGATTTTATACATCAGGTAAGTGAAGTTCAGTATAGTCATATTATAAATCATGAGCTGGCGCACATTAAGCGATGTGATATTGTATCAAAATGGCTTTCCTGTGTCACTTTATGCGTTCATTGGTTCAATCCTTTTGCTTGGCTTGGTATGGTGTGCTTTCAGAAGGATATGGAAATGGCATGTGATGAAGGGGCTGTTCTGGGGCTTAAAGGTGAGCAGAGGGCAGAATATGCCAAGGCTCTTTTGCAATGTGCTATAAAAGGAAGCGGAATAAGCCCTGTGCTGTTGTTTGGGGAAAGTAATGCAGAACGCAGGATAAAAAATGTACTGGGCTATAGAAAGCCTACATTTTTTGGTAGTCTGGTAATGATATTTATTTTGTGCTTTAGTGTGCCAGTACTAGCAACAAAACCAAAGAATGCTGATAAGAGTTTAGCGCTTGCAGGCAGGAGTTGTATGCAGAGCGTGGAAACACAAGAGCCTGTCGAAGTGAATGTAAAGGGTAGTCCGGCTATTGTTTTTGATACTAATCCTATAGAAGATACATATATACCGGTGACAAAGGGGACATATGTGGAGCCATGCTGGCGGTGTATGGGAGGAAATATTTCATACACAATCGAGAATATAAGCTCCTATTGGAAGGATTCAAAGCTTTGTGTTCATGGGAATGAAGGAGGAACTGATAATGTATACGAAACACATTATATTATTATGTATTCTTGTAATAAATGCGGTTATGGCTGGGATGAAGATATATACAGGAAACATGTTGAGTGTCAAGGTTATAGGCTTGAATAGAAGGGAGATAAAATGAAGAAGGGGTTATTGGTGGTAATATTATTTGTATGCTGTATTTTTAGTGGCTGCTCACAGAAGGAAAAGGGTGTGCCGTCGGATACGTCAGTGAATGAAGCGGAGTCCACAGTGCCTTATGTTGAATGGAATGACACTGATATTGGCGATACTGCAAAATTTTTGCAAATGCGTGGAAACAGCATATATACGGCTGAGTGGAAGTTTGATTATTCTAATATGAAAAAGACCGAGTGCAAGGTAATATGTGAGAATGAAGGTATAAGGGACACGATAGCGGAGTTTGAGGACGAGCTTATTTATTTTCAGGTGGCAGGCGATGGGGCTATATATTATTTGTATTCTGAAGGTGAAGGCTGCTATCTTCGTAAGGATAATGGGGATTTAAAAACTGAGTATGTAATGCAGGTTGTATGGGAGAATAAGAATTTTGATGAAATATATTCTGAGCTTTGTCGTATAGATGGGGGCTGTGTTAATAATCAAGGCGAGCTCTGTCTTAATGCAGAAGGTGATTTGTATCTTTTTAACAGTGAGGGTAAATTAATTTCAATAATCAGAAATGCATGGGAGGATGGTTTTTCATTCGGAGCAGATGGTCTGGTAAATAGAGCAGGTGAAATATATCTGTATCGGTTGGAGGCTGAAAGGGTGGCTCTGTGGCAGCTTAATATGGATAGCTGTGCATTGGAACGGAAAGAATACCTGCTTCTGGATTCAGAAGCTATGGCGATATATGGCGGTGATGAGCTTTATATTATGGATGCAGAAGGGCTGCTTATAGAGCAGGAAGAGGGAGCAGTTCTTAACCGTGTGCTTAAGTGGGAGGACTCACAGGTTAATCTTCAGGCTGAATATGTGGAGGCATTAGGTTTTGGGGATATGGGAGAAATTTTTGTATTATATAACGAGAATTCAGATGAAAACAGTAATATTATAAAGGTTGAATATAAAAGCAGCAGTGAGGCCGTAATTAAGCAAAAGGTTATTCTTGGTTGTATTGACGGCGGAATGGTATCACAGATTAAGTCACAGATTAGTAAATTTAACCGACAGAACGAGGAATATTACATTGAGCTTCTGGTATATGAGTGGAGCGAATATGAGGATTATTATAAGGATTTGCTGTTCGGTGAGGGTGCAGATATCTATATGTTAAATGATATGCCAAGGGAGATAATGGCTGAGAAGGGGATTCTTGAGGATTTGTCACCTTATTTTGAAGGCAGTGATGTGATTAAAGAAGATGATTTGTTGCCACGAATCAGGGAGGCGTGCTATGTGGATGATAAAATGCTGTATATTATCCCATCATTTGCAATGGGCGGTTTTATAGTTGAAGAGGGCTGGACTAATGAAGGGGGCTGGAGTTTTAAACAATTATATGAGCTTGCAATGGCAAATCCTTCATCAAGGGTATGTGAGCAGGATGAAGCACCTAATATGTTTTATAACATACTTTCAGGATATATCAGCAGTAATATCAACTGGCAGGAAAAAACAAGCAGCTTTGACAGTGAGGAATTTATAGCTTTTCTTGAAATGGTAAAGGAAATATCGGACAGGGAGTATACTGGAGAGCTTAGTCAAAGCTGTGCAGCACAGCTGTATAATAAGGAATATCTGACCAGAGCTAATACTGTCGGAGGTGTATTAGGTTATGCAGAAATGGCGGAAGCGTTTGGTGGTTTTGCGGAGCTGGCAGGTTTGCCGTATGCAGATGGGACACCTCATTACAGAATAATTACAAACAATATATATGGTATAAATAGTGCTTCCAAATGTAAAGAGGGGGCATGGGAATTTATAGAGTATATATTATCAGAGGAATGGCAGGAGGCGATTTCAGAGTCCGATTTTCCGGTACGAACGGATATGTTTGATGCAGTACTTGAAGCAGCTCAGCTTCCTAAAGAATCGGATAGGATAGTGTATTTTACTAATTCGTATACCAATGAGCGAAAGGAAGGGTATCCTGAATTTACAGCAGAATATGCAAGCCATCTAAGGTTTATGGCAGATAATATGTATCTTGATGATACAATGCAGATAAGAACTGTTCAGGAGATTGTAATTGAGGAGATTCAGTCTTATTTCTATGGGGATAAGACTGCGGATGAGGTGGCGGAGATTATACAGAACCGGATTATGCTGTTTTTGAATGAGTAGGGGGAGAGAGATAACCGGACGAAAAAAGAGAAGCTTATATTAACACGTTGCGGCCGCTTTCGCTTAGTTGTTCCACGCAGCGGTACATAACGCAGCGCAATACGCTGCGTAAGTACCGGCGGGAACAAATACCGCCTCTTAGTTAATATAAGCTTCGCTTTTTTCTGGTTATTTCTCGCGCTACTATAAAAATGCAAGCGAGGGGAATGGTAATTGCTTAGGTGTAGTATGAGTTGATAATTTCTAATACCTGTTCGGTGGAGCCTTTTAGGATTAGGCGGACTTGGGAGCCGTTTTTCTCAAAGGAGAGGTTTGTGCCTGCTTCAGGGGTACAATTGTTTACTGCCGTACAGAAGTATTCGGATATTTCGGCAGCTTCGGTATCATTTACATTAAGGTCAAGTATTGTGCAGATTTCATTAGTTTTCTTATGCTTGTTAAGCATAAAGTCGTATACAATAGCATTGCTTTTGGCTGTAATGCTTGATTTAACATTGGGATTGGACATGAAAGCATCTATCTCCTCTTCGGTAAATTTCCACACTCCATCAATTTTTTCGCCAACAAGAACACCGGACTTTAAGTAGTTTCTAAGTGTTCTGGTTGATAAATCTGTGAACAGAGCAATATCATTAATCGTGTATAATTTATCCATAGTTATTAATTATCCTTTCAACTGTATATTGATTATGCATAATCTTAAGATAATTATATTGGCAGGTAAGCAGTATTTCAATTTGAAATAAGAGTATTTTTTCATAGCAGAAAGATGATATATTAATTTGCTGTGTATTAAGTATTTTTTTTATTGAAGAACAGAACGATGTAAGGGGAGAGGGATAGGATGTGTTATGGAGAACTTTTTGTTGCCGTCAGTACTTGGGTGCCGTATTTTGGCACCCTATGTACTGCTATGTGCAACAATTTAGCGAGAGCGTGTTCTCCATAACACATCCTATCCCTCTCCCCTTACATCGTTCGTCCTGCCTACAAAAAAAGAGACTTTTAA
>JAZQLB010000403.1:0-3153 GCA_045542475.1 Lachnospiraceae bacterium
TATAGTCTTCACGTACATTTATCTCTACTTTATATTATACACAAAAAATTTGTCATAACAACCTTAAATTTTGTTTATATTTTGTAGTTCTTATTGACAGTTCGCCAAGATTATAATAGACTATTCATAGGGTATTTGTTATATTTTCAGATTTTTTATCTAAAATAAATTGTGTACATTTAGTACCACTATCCCTAGATGTAGCAAAGGAAGGTAATATTTATGGCAGATGCAAAATTAACACAGAAATTTCTAAAGCTTTTAAAGCAGAAGAAGAGCGAAACAATCCGCAAGAAATATTTATGGTCAACCTTAGAAAATCAGTTGGCAATATGTGAAGCATGTAAGGAGGTTGCTACTGACGATTCAAGAAATTTAATAATTATGCTTCTTGAATCCCTTGATGAAGAGATTGTTATTGCAGCAATCGACTCGCTTGGTGTAATAGGAACCGACCATATTAAGGCAAGACTTCAGACAATATATAACACAACAGATAATGACAAGATGAAGGCCGCTGTTCATGATACACTTGCTAAAATTAGCGAACGCGGATAATCAGAAAGGATTATATGGCAGAGAACAGTATTTCCGGTACCACTATGACCTTCGCTCCCGGTGAGCGATTAACCACACGTGGTGAAGAAGTTGATGAATTATACATTGTATTAAAAGGTAAAGTAAAGGTTATGACTACATACGGAACCTTCTATTTAGGACCAGGTTCCATTGCAGGCTTGACTGACAGCTATTACGGAATATATATATACAATTATTTTGCTGAAGAAGAGACCATGGTTAAGAGTTATCCAATCTCCTCTTCCAGTGATATTGAGCATATTATCAAGGATCAGTCTGATAATATTGGAATATTCGTTATAATGCAGTCACGCCATGTTTCTGAGCTTATAACCAGCTATTTGGAATTGAATTTAAAATGCAGAGAGGACAATCCTGATTTCCAACCTGATACACGTATCAGTAAATGGGAGCTTGATAAGTTTAATTCCCTCTCCCTTATTCCAAGTAAAATGACAGTTGAATATTATAAATATAATATGGCAGTAGGAATCGGAGCAATATACGATTCAGCACGCTTCGCTTCTACACTTAACGATATCTGTCTGCAAATGGCAGATCAGCTTAATATTAATCTCGACTATGTTGAAGAAGTTGTTGAAGAGGATGATAACGATAATATCTTTGCACTTGAGGACTCTCCTGCAAGCATCCTTTTAGAAAATGTAGATTTAGATGCAGATGCAGTTTCTGCTGAGCTTAGCAAGTCCCTACAGAAAATTCTTTTATACTCAGATATGGATTCAGAGAATATTGAGAATTTCGTACAGCTTGTAGAAACCTATAAGAGCATGAAGGATCGTAACTCATTATCAGATGAGGCACGACAGCTTAGACGTAACATATCTAAGTCCTTCTACACCATATACTTTAATGTATTTAAGAAAGCTGTTAGTAGTCTTTCAGTTCCGCCTATTATTTCCATGTTCCTTAATTTCGGATATATGGACGAGGAGCTTATTGCTCCTGAATTAGCGGTAGATTTATACAAGCTTGCTATTTCTGTAGAGGATTTATGCTGTGGCAAGGGCGTATATACCTGTTTTACATGGCTTAGAGACATTCTTTGGGGCGAGAAAGAGCCTTCAAGAAATATGCTTGATATGAGCTATGAAGAGAATTTAAGAACAGACAAGCGTTCAGGCAAGATATCTGCTGAAGATGAAGCCCGCTTATTAAATGATAACGAAGCTAAGGTTCGCTTTGAAATTGAGAACATGTTCACCAGTGCCAATCGTACAGTGTATGGCAGAACAAGCACCTTCTGCCCTCTTCTTACAGATGACAATGTACCACACGAATTCAGCTCATTGGCAGTAAGTGTTGACAAGATTCAAGCTGCTCTTTCAAGCATTGTTAAAAAGGATTTTTCTGCATTTTACAGAGAGATTATATACAAGAATCCTGAGAAGGGTATTGACCGCGAATTCATTATGAAAGAGGTTATGCCTAACGTTATCTTAATGCCTACCACAGGAACCAATGGTCTTATGTGGCAGGAAATTGAAGGCAGACGTAAGGATACACCGGCACGTTTCATATTACCAATCTTCCCGCTTGTTAATGTATCCAATATATTAATATCACTTACAGGAAGGTATCGTTGGGAAATGTGCAAGCGTGAACAAGGTGCCCGCTGGAACAACCTTTCTGAAAAATCTCTTACCTCTGAATTTTATGACTATATTCAGTTCTATAAGAGAAACAGAGATCTTTCAGAAGCAGCCAAGGATAAGATTAAATCTGCACTTTCTGCATGCCGCAACAATTATAGAGAGGTATTTGTTAAGGATTATGAATGCTGGATTCTCTATGAGGCATCAGGAGCCGCAAGACTTAATAAGATTTCTCGTAACATAATTGCAACCTATTGTCCTTTCTCAAAGGAAGTTCGTACAGTTTTAAAGGATCACCCTCTTATTAAGGAATCCATTAGCAATCACGAGAAGAACTTCAACTATAAGAAAAAACGACTGGATGCAGCATTTACAGGACTTGCCAAAAAATCAATCGAACCACCACAGGAGTTCTTTGATTTCCAGGAATTCCTCAATATGTAATACAAAAAGCAAAGGTACACAACACTCTGTTTATCAGAGAGACTGTGTACCTTTATTATTATAGTATCAAAGAGTCCGCTTGTGAACTCTCGCGCCGCCGAAGAGTCGCATTTATGCGACATCTATCTTTGCTTCGGCGTGCGCATCCAGTCCGATAGGATTTTTTTCGTTATAGGAAATCACTTAATTTCCTATAATATAAAAAGACACAGGTTAATACCTGTGCCCACACAAAGCTCCCCGAGTAGGGCTCGAACCTACAACCCCACGGTTAACAGCCGTGTGCTCTACCATTGAGCTATCGAGGATTACTGCTTCGATAATTATTATTACCGAAGCAAATAATATTATACTACTAATCTATATGCAATGCAAGTAAAAATATCCCAAAATAATTGTCAAAAAATATATTACTTAAGGTTAGCCTTTGCAAGGTCAGCTAACTTTGTGAATGCAGCTGCATCGTTAACTGCTAACTCAGCTAACATCTTTCTGTTCATCTCAACACCAGCGT
>JAZQLB010000404.1:0-5989 GCA_045542475.1 Lachnospiraceae bacterium
ATTTTCGCATTCCATGCTTCAGGCAAATCATATACGCTTAATCTGCCTGACATAAGCTCCTTTTCAAGCTCATATCTTAAGATGATATGGAATGCATATGTTACCTCGTCAGAATCAGTTCTTATAAAACCATTTCTGATATGGTTAATCTCCACATAAAACTCTTCAAGGCTAATATTCTTATACTCCGGAAAAAGGTCCTGAAGCTTGCCATATATAGGCTTCCAGAAGTTAATATTTCTTCCAAGCACATTCTCCCAGATTCTTGACTGGCTCTCATGAAGTCCCATATAGCCACAATCAGCAAATGGTGTATTATCATAGATTTCATCAGCCCCCTGCATAAACAGGCCATGACCACCTTCATGAATAATCGAAAATATTCCTGAGAGAATATCATCCTTGTGATAGTGATTGGTAAGTCTTACATCATTTCTGTCTGCCCCTGTAGTAAACGGATGCTCGCTCTCTCCCATGCCGCCTCTTTCAAAATCAAAGCCAATATACTCAAGCAAAAATCTTGAAAGCTCTTTCTGCTTATTAATATCATAAACACCTTTAAACTTAGAATCATCTGGCTCCGGCTTACTAAGAATCTCTTTTACAAATGGAATCAACTCTTCCTTAAGCTCGCCAAATATTCTATCAAGAGTTGCCTCATCAAAGCCCTTCTCATATTCATCAAGCATAGCTGCATAAGGCTCTTTATCAGGGTGTACATACCTCTGCATCTGAATTGCGTTATTAATATTCTTCTCAAGAAATGGTGCAAACTTAGCAAAGTCATTCTCTACCTTTGCCTCCTGCCATACCGCCTCTGCTTTAGCCCGGTCTGCCACAACCTGCGAATAGAACTCAACAGGAATTCTCTTATTCTCATCAAAATCCTTTTTAAGTCTTCGTACAACCTTCTTATACACCTCATCAAGCTTATCATATTCCTCCGGCTCATTAAGTGCGTATACAAGCTTTTCCATTCGCTCTGAAATAGAAAGCTCAAATGCCTTGGTTGATAATGCTGTAAGGCTTGATACTACGCCATCAATACCGTACTTTGGTGTCTCAGTCTTTAAATCCCAGTCAAGAAGTACACAGGCTGTTGAATAGTCCTTCATTTCTTTTCTTATTGCTTTTAGTTCCTCTAATTTTGTCATTGTTATTCCTCACTTCTCTCCTCTTTTTCAGCTGAGGTAATTGAAAATGCTATATTAGTTGCGTGGTCTGATACTCGCTCAAGTCCTGATATTACATCCGAGAAAATCATACCTGCCTCAGGAGTACACTCTCCCTTAGTCAGACGCTCCACATGGCGTCCCTGAAGCTCACGCTCCTTCTCGTCCACACGTTCCTCTAAATCAATTACAGCCTGCATCTTACTGGTATCACTATGTGCGAACATGGCAACTGAATACTGGATAATTTTGTTGACCATATCCATCATTTCTGCCAGCTCACGCTGTGCTTCTTTACTGATATTGATGCTTGATTTTTTACGTTTCTTTGCCGCATCAGCCACATTCTCTGCATGGTCGCCGATACGCTCGATATCATTTACAACATGGAACAATGCACCAATGCTGTTCAAATCCTCGATAGGAAGTGTTGACTGGTTGATTTTTACAAGATAATTGGTTATAGCCTTATTAAGAAAATCAATATTCTTTTCTACCGCATAAACCTCAGATATCTCATCATCATCCAATGTAATAAGTGCATTCATGGCACGATTAAGATTCTCAGTTGCTAAGGCTGCCATACGCTCCAGCTCCTTAATAACGCCTACTACTGCCGTAGCCGGATTAAATACCACCTTTTCACCAATAAACTCAAGCTGATAGCTGACATTATTATCAACCTTCTTATCCTGACCCGGAACACATTTCTCAGCCAGACGAACAAGCAGCTTAGAGAATGGGAACAGCATTATTACCTGAGTTACTTTTATAATAGTATGTGCATTTGCCACAAATCTTCCGTTATCTGATGAAATAGACTGAATTGCACCAACAACCTGATTCTCAGCAAGCATAAGTACAATATACATTAACACCGTACCGATTACATTAAACCAGAAATGAATAAGTGCTGCACGCTTTGCATCCTTTTTACCTGAAAGAGATGCAATCATGGCGGTACCACATGAGCCGATATTACAACCCATTATAATATACAGACAGATTGGCAATGCCAGCAAATCCTGTGATGCAAGCAAAAGCACAATACTAACCGTAACAGACGAACTCTGAATAATGGCTGTAATGACCATACCAACAAAGGTTGCCACAAATGGATTCTTCATGGAAGCAAGCAGATTCACAATCTCCGGCAAATCTCTCATAGTCTTCATAGCACCTGACATAGTTGCCAGTCCCACAAATAATATACCAAAGCCAATAATGGTCTCAGCAAGGTGCTTTACATTCTGCTTTTTGCTCATCATTGCCATAAGAACACCCACAAGCAGTATTACAGGTGCATACTCCGACAAATTAAATGATACAAGCTGTGAGGTTATGGTTGTACCAATATTGGCACCAAGAATCACACCTGCAGCCTGATATAAATTCATAAGACCTGCATTTACAAAGCTGACTACCATTGAGGTACACGCTGATGATGATTGCACGATACCGGTAAATACAATACCTACAACCATACCCATTAAACGATTTGAAGTGAAAAATTCAAGTATCTTACGAAGCTTGGCACCTGCCACCTTCTCTATAGAATCACTCATAAGACTCATTCCATATAAGAAAAGCCCCAAGCCTCCGCATAGCGATATTATCATTGTTACAATTTGTTCTGTACTCATTATTCTTTTTCCTTTGCATTTTATTCTTTATATAATTCCACTTAAGTATTGTATCGGAAAAAAAGCAAACTGACAACCTTATTTTGACTTGAATTTTTGCACTTTCAGCCACAGAGGCTTGAATTTACTCTGCTATCATTAAAAACTTATCAAAAAAACATTTTTTAACTTACTTGCATAAGCTTATATTTTATGCTAATATTTTTATGTATAGTTCAAAAGAAAGCGGATGTGGTTTTCGAATGTTAGATGCCCTCTAGTACATAAGGAGGGTGATGCCCATGAACACAATAGAAGTCCTGACTTTATTGCTGGTTATTTTTGCGGCTCTGTCTTTTATAGATAATCATAACAACAAAAAGAAATAAGCATCCCTAACCCTCACAAAGTTTGGATGCTTATTCTTTAAATTTCATCAACTGAGGGCAACCGGATGTCGCATCCGATAACCTTTCTAAGTAGATTATACACTAGACCGCTTGAAGAAACAAGCGTTCTTTTTAATTCTAACGCACTGTTTTAATATAACTTATAACAACGACGCTCCTAATAATTTTTCCAACAGTTCATCAACTCCACAAAACTCATTAATCTTATCTCCCGATGGAATATCAAGCTCGTAATATTTCTTATCGGCAATATCATAAACATACCAGCTCATACCACTTTCCCCAAGAAAAACATACTGTTTCTGCCATTCATTATCATACCACGCCTTATTACAGTCAATCAAACCATTAATAGGCTGATTATGCTCCTTTTCAAGCAGCCTGCTGTCTACTCCATAGAGAATATAACCATTAAACTCTATGCCGTTTACCGTTTTAAGTGCCTCTAAATATTCTTCCGGTAAAAACACATTAAATTCTTTATATACTGCTTCTTTAAAATTACGAATTTCTTCATCAGATGCACCAGAATTAATATCTTCACCAAATTGTTTTTGCAGTTCAATTATCTCGTTAAGCTTGTTCTGCCACATACTAATTCTCCTTATTTATTAAGTATAATTAAACAATAACCATTTCCAGCATTACCTGCCCTGTATCATCAACCGCAAACATACCGCCTACCACATCATTAGCAACTATTAACAAATCCGTTATGCTTGTCTGTTTTTTTATTATCTCATTATATTCTATTATTCCCTTACATCCACCATTCTCCTGTCCAAGAATTCTAAGCCAGCCGTCTATAGTAATTCCCGAGCTGTTATATATACATGTGCCTAAAACAGAATTACTTGAAATATTAAGACTCTCAAGACATTTTCTGCCGTTTGTTTCATCTCCTGCCTTAATTACTATGTTTCTTTCAGATTTATTAAAAAAGGCTTTTAGCTCATGCCACAATTTGATGCTATCTGTATTCATTATACTTTCCTCATTTATCTACTGACATATACATCCACTCCTATAAAGACTACAGTCTATATATCTCCTCATTCCGCTCATTAACTACAGCCTCTAATTCATCCCCATTAAATACCGCCAGATATCCGCTTGGCAATGCCAGGACCTTAATTATGGACGGTCTTGATTTTATTACCTGAAAAGCATAGAATGCTTCCAATTCCTCGCTCTGATTGTTTCCTTCAACAGCACCAATATACCAGCCTGAATCTCCCTTCTTATATCCATCCGTACGCTCCATGTATATTTTATCCGTATCCAATACACCTTTGTTGCACACTATTTTATCTAAATATGACACCTGCTCGCCTTCTAAGCCTACACTATGTAAAAACATTCCCTGCTCTAATTGTATTATAAGAGCTGCACTTAAATCCTCTGTATTGTCCGTCAAAGGATTTTTGCTATAATCCGGTGCCAATATGCTGTAACCATTTTCATTTTTATACATAGTAAATATAGAAAAACCTATCTGTATTCTATAACCATCCTTATAATCAGAGCAGTTAATGCCGCTAATTATCTCAAGCAAAGCCTCTGCCTGCTCCCTGAAAAACGCCTCCACGCAGACACTTAATTCTATGCCGTTAATATTTTTAATTACCTTAATCATTGCTGCTCTCCTTAATATTTCTTTGCACAAGCTTAAACCTACTATTAGTTTACAGGCTTACAGTTCATCGGCAGACTGACACCTGCCAGATACAATATTCTAATCCAGCGGTTAATATCCTCCGGCAGAATGGAATACTTATCATCTGTTATAAAACAAATATCTGTTGAATCAGACTTAATACCTGTAAGCTCTTCAATAATATCGCATACCACATTAAGCTTCATCTGATATTTTCTTTCACCTTCATTCCAATAATCATATAATGCCTTACTTATTTGTGCACCTGTTATTTTCTCAAGCTCATTGATATATTTAGCATCCAGTAAATAAAGCTCTTCAAAAAAAATCTCAGTCCCAGCAGTCATAATTGAATCCACAATATTATCATGGTCATTTACATATATGACCGCACCACAAAACTCGCAATTACAAGAGCCCACCTGACCATACCTTGACCCAAAATGTATAAAAAGCTCTGACTGTGTACGATTACATGCCTTACAATATAACGGAAAGCTTCCCGCATCAGGAAGCATCTTTCTAAGCTTATCCTCCTTAAATCTTAAAGAAACATTGTTATCTGTATTATGTTTTCCGTTCTGCTGTAGTTCTTTTGTATATCTTAATAAGCCCATTTTCTCTGCTCCTTATGTTTTATATAACTATATATACTCCTTACGCTTTTCATAATGCAACCATGTATTATTTCCTATATTTGCCGGAAAGAAATTGTCGATAAAACAACAATCCCACTGCACTGGTAATAACCTCTGTTACCGGGAAAGTCATCCAAAACCAATTTAGTCCTAAGCGTGAGAACAAAAATCCTAGCGGCACAAACAATATAACCGTGCGGACTACCGTCAAAAATGAACTTTTCAGACTAGCACCAACTGCCTGAAAAAATACCGGAAAAATCAATGATGTAACCATAGGAATAAAACTGATTCCTATAATATGAAAACCAAAACTCCCTATCTCTATGACCAATGCGTCCGAGGTAAATACCTGTAACATCTGCGTCGGAATGATATTAAAACACAATGTTCCCATGCTCATAAGTACAAAACCAAAAAAAACGGCTGTAGTTAATATTTTCTTACACCTTTCAAGCTTTCCAGCGGCATAGTTGAAGCTGATTACCGG
>JAZQLB010000405.1:0-7054 GCA_045542475.1 Lachnospiraceae bacterium
CCGTACAAAGTCCTTAGGTTCAAATAATAAGCAGAACGTAGTTCTTGCTACAATCGAAGGTCTTTCTAAGATTAAGTCACCTGAAGAAGTAGCTAGACTCCGTGGTAAGTCTTTAGACGAGATTCTTAACTAAGGAGGTATAGTATAATGGCAGATAAGTTAAAAATCACATTAGTTAAGTCAACAATCGGAGCAATCCCTAAGCACAGAGCAACAGTTGCAGCACTCGGTCTTACAAAGTTACACAAGACTGTAGAGCTTCCTAACAACGATGCTACAAAGGGAATGATTCAGCAGGTTCGTCACTTAGTAAAAGTAGAAGAAGTTTAATTATTATTTGAATTAGAAGGAGGTACAGTCATGGATTTATCAAGTTTAAAGCCAGCTGAGGGCGCTACATCAAGCGCTAACTTCAGAAGAGGCCGTGGACATGGTTCAGGAAATGGCAAGACCGCAGGTAAGGGTCACAAGGGTCAGAAGGCTCGTTCAGGTGCTCCAAGACCTGGTTTCGAGGGTGGTCAGATGCCACTTTATAGAAGAATCCCTAAGAGAGGATTCACTTGTAGAAATCACAAGGAGATCGTTGCAATCAACGTATCTGCTCTTGAGAGATTCGAAGATGGTTCAGAGGTATCAGTAGCAACTCTTATCGAGGCTGGTATCGTTAAGAACCCAAGAGATGGTGTTAAGATTTTAGGAAATGGAGAGTTAACTAAGAAGCTTACTGTTAAGGTAAACGCTTGCAGTAAGGCTGCTGCTGAGAAGATTGAAGCTCTTGGCGGAAAAGTAGAGGTGATCTAATATGTTCAAAACCTTACGTGATGCTTTTAAGGTAAAAGAAATTAGAAACGGTTTGCTCTTTACATTCTTTGTTTTAATCGTACTTAGATTAGGATCTGTTATTCCTGTTCCAGGAATCAATGCAGAGGCTATTAGTGCATTCCTTAATTCTAAGTTTGATCAGAACAGCATGCTTAATATGATGTCAGGTGGTTCATTCTCACAGATGACAATATTTGCATTAGGCGTAACACCATACATCACTTCATCAATTATTATACAGCTTCTCACAATTGCGATTCCGTTTTTGGAGGAGATGTCAAAGGATGGAGATGATGGACGTAAGAAGTTAAACAAAATAACAAGATATGTTACAATTCTTCTTGCACTTATAGAGAGTATAGGACTTACAGTTACTTTTGAAAGAAGTGGTCATATGACAATTTCAGGTGTGTTTGGTTATCTCGTTGTTGCGGTAACCCTTACAGCTGGTAGTACATTTGTTATGTGGTTAGGTGAAAAGATTACTGTTCACGGTGTAGGTAACGGTATTTCAGTTATACTTCTTATTAACATCGTTTCAGGTATGCCAGGAGATTTCACTAGGTTATATCAGAAATTTATGAAGGGCGAGGATATTGCTAGACAGTTAATCGCTGGTGCTATTATTGTAGCAGTAGTAGTCATAACAGTGGTATTAGTAGTACTTCTTCAGGATGCTGAGAGAAAGATACCAGTGCAGTATGCACAGAAGGTACAGGGTAGAAGATTAATTGGTGGTTCTTCAAGCCACATTCCACTTAAGGTTAATACCTCAGGTGTAATTCCAATTATCTTTGCTTCATCAATTCTTTCAGTGCCAGCTATTGTAACAAATTTGTTTAGTGTTGAGGTAACTGGTGTATGGTCAAAGGTTATGATGGTTCTGAATCAGAATTACTGGTTTAACCCTTCATTTCCGTTTGCTAGTTTAGGAGTTCTAGTATATATACTTTTAGTATTATTCTTTGCGTACTTCTATACATCAGTAACATTCAATCCAATGGAAGTTGCCAACAACATGAAGAGAGGTGGAGGATTTATACCTGGTATAAGACCTGGTAAGCCAACACAGGATTATCTCAATAAGGTTCTTAACTATATCGTATTTATCGGTTCTGTAGGACTTATCATTGTTGCACTTATACCGGTCATCTTCAATGGTGCATTCGGTGCGCAGGTTTCATTTGGAGGAACATCACTTATTATCGTAGTAGGTGTTGTTATAGAAACAATTAAGCAGATAGAATCAAAGATGATAGTTAGAAACTACTCAGGATTCTTAAATGATTAGTATTATACAGGGATTGGGAGTGTATCCATAAGGATACATTCCTATTCCTAGTTATAAAGATAATATTGAAAACATTTTCTTTGTGCGAGGGTACAAAGAGTTGATATACATTGTAGATATGCCCTAAGGGCGAGTATTTAATTAAGGAGGATATGTAATATGAAGATTATTATGTTAGGTGCACCTGGTGCAGGTAAGGGAACTCAGGCAAAGATGCTTGCAGCAAAATATGATATTCCACATATCTCAACTGGAGATATCTTTAGAGCAAATATTAAGAATGGTACAGAGCTTGGCGCAAAGGCTAAGGAGTATATGGATAAGGGACTTCTCGTACCAGATGAGTTAGTTGTAGACCTTATTATGGATAGATTCAAGGCTGATGATTGTAAGAATGGTTACATTCTTGATGGTTTCCCAAGAACTATTCCACAGGCTGAGGCACTTGATAATGCACTTTCAGCAGTTGGTGAGAGCATTGATTATGCAATCAACGTTGAGGTACCAGATGAGAATATCGTAAACAGAATGTCTGGTAGAAGAGCATGTGTTGGTTGTGGAGCAACTTACCACATCAAGTACAGCCCAACTAAGGTTGAAGGCAAGTGTGATACTTGTAATGGAGACCTTATCATAAGAGATGATGATAAGCCAGAAACTGTATTAAACAGACTTGAGGTTTACCACAATCAGACTCAGCCACTTATCGATTACTACAGTGGTAAGGGAGTTATGAAAGAGGTTGACGGTACAGTTGATATGCAGGTTGTATTTGATTCAATCGTTGCTATCTTAGGAGAGTAATATAATGGCAATAATTATCAAATCTCAAAGGGAAATTGAATTAATGAAAGAAGCAGGACGAATTCTTGCTTTGACCCATGAGGAGATGAAGAAAGCTATTAAGCCAGGCATATCTACATATGATATAGATAAGCTTGGAGAAGAGGTAATTAGAAGTTATGGTTGTATACCATCATTTCTTAATTATAATGGATATCCCGCTTCAGTATGTGTATCTGTGAATGACGAGGTTATACACGGTATACCATCAAAGGATAGAATTATTGACGAGGGAGACATTGTAAGTCTTGACTGTGGAGTAATCTATCAGGGATATCATTCAGACTCAGCTAGAACCTATGGCGTTGGTCAAATTAGTGACAAAGCAAAAGAGCTTATTGATGTTACTAAGCAGAGCTTTTTCGAAGCATTAAAGGTGTGTAGAGAAGGTTACCACATAAGAGATATAGGTGAGGCAGTTTACAATTACATTTCCGCAAGAGGTTTTTCTGCGGTTGAAGATTTTGTAGGACATGGAGTTGGCGCAGCTCTTCACGAAGGACCAGAGGTTCCAAACTTCCCTAGAAAAGGAAAGGGACCAAAGCTTAGAGCTGGTATGACACTTGCCATAGAGCCTATGATAAATGTAGGAACTCACGAGATATTATGGATGGATGATGACTGGACAATAGTTACAGCAGATGGAGAACTTTCTGCTCACTATGAGAATACAGTTCTTATAACAGAGGGTGACCCAATAATATTATCCAGAGCCGATGGAATAGAATTATAGTTAAGAGGAGGGTATATATATGCCAAAAGCAGACGAGATAGAAATGGAAGGCGTTGTGTTAGAGAAACTTCCTAACGCAATGTTTCAGGTAGAGCTTGAGAATGGAATGCAGGTGTTAGCTCACATAAGCGGAAAGCTTAGAATGAATTACATCAAGATTCTTCCAGGCGACAAGGTAACAGTGGTTTTATCTCCATACGATTTAACTAAAGGAAGAATCACTTGGAGAGCAAAATAAAAAAGAGCTTGCATTATGCAGAAATTGATGATAGAATATCAATTTGTAGCGGACTTTTTTGAAAGGAGTGCATTTTAATGAAGGTTAGAGCATCAGTTAAACCGATTTGCGATAAGTGCAAAGTCATTAAAAGAAAAGGCAGTATTCGTATAATCTGCGAGAATCCAAAGCACAAACAGCGTCAGGGTTAAATCTATCCATATTATGATAGGTCATCGTTTAACATTAGGTTTTACGATCTGACAGGACATGTTAGAACAAGGTATTTAAGATGATAGCCCATCTATAACTATGCCTTGTATTTGTGCGTGTAATGATATTCCAACATTACATTACTAACACAAAGCGGCTGTAGCACGAATGTGCTAAAAATTTATTTTAAGTAGTAGGTTTTTGTCAGGGCTGGTATGCATTTCACCTCTTATCTACATAAGAGATACTAAGTTGACAAGGACAAAGTAGTTATTTTACGGAGGTATATTAGAATGGCTCGTATTTCAGGTGTTGATTTACCAAGAGAGAAGCGTGTCGAGGTTGGACTTACTTATATCTATGGTATCGGTAAGACTTCAGCAACAAGAATTCTTAAAGAAGCAAATGTTGATCCTGATACAAGAGTACGTGATCTTACTGACGACGAAGTTAAGAGACTTAGTGAGATTATCAACGAGACTCAGGTTGTAGAGGGTGATTTACGTAGAGAGATAGCTCTTAACATCAAGCGTCTTCAGGAGATTGGATGCTATCGTGGTATCCGTCACAGAAAGGGTCTCCCTGTTCGTGGACAGAAGACTAAGACTAACGCTAGAACTCGTAAGGGTCCTAAGAAGACAGTAGCTAATAAGAAGAAGTAATTAGAATAACCAGGGAGGTTTAGGTTAATGGCTAAGAAAGTTACTACTAAAAAAGTGACAAAGAAGCGTGTCAGAAAGAACGTTGAAAACGGACAGGCTCATATTCAGTCATCTTTTAACAATACAATTGTTACATTAACAGATGCCGAGGGTAATGCATTATCTTGGGCAAGTGCAGGTGGATTAGGCTTCAGAGGTTCAAGAAAGTCTACACCTTATGCAGCACAGATGGCAGCAGAGACTGCAACTAAGGCTGCTTTACCATACGGTTTAAAGAACGTAGAAGTTATGGTTAAGGGACCAGGTTCAGGTAGAGAGGCAGCTATCAGAGCACTCGCAGCTTGTGGTCTTAACGTTACTAGTATTAAGGATGTTACTCCAGTTCCACATAATGGATGTCGTCCACCAAAGAGAAGAAGAGTCTAATAGGAGGTACAAGAATAATGGCAGTAGATAGAACCCCAATTCTTAAGAGATGCAGATCTTTGGGTATGGAGCCAATGTATCTCGGTGTTAATAAGAAGTCAAATAGAAAGTTAAACAGAGCAAACAGAAAGGTAAGTGAGTACGGCTTACAGCTTCGTGAGAAGCAGAAGGCTAAGTTCATTTATGGTATGCTTGAGAAGCCTTTCCGTAACTTATATGAGAAGGCTGAGAGAATGCCAGGACTTACTGGTCCAAACCTTATGATTTTATTAGAGTCAAGACTTGACAACATCATTTTCCGTATGGGATTTGCTAGAACAAGAAGAGAAGCTAGACAGATCGTAGATCACAAGCACGTTCTTGTTAATGGCAAGTGTGTAAACATTCCTTCATACAGAGTAAATGCTGGCGACAAGATTGAAATCAGAGAGAAGAGCAAGTCTCTTCAGAGATATAAGGATATCGTTGAGGCTAATGCTGGATATACAGCTCCATCATGGCTTGAGTCAAGCTTAGAGACTTTAAGTGGTACAGTTGTTGAGAAGCCACTTAGAGAGCAGATTGACGTACCTGTTAACGAAACACTTATTGTCGAGTTATATTCAAAGTAAGATAAAGTTATTCACCGCGTTCTTGCGGACGCGGTGGATTTTCTAAGAAGTAACTTTGTACACCGGTAATCCATAAAGGAGGGGTAAGTAGTGTTTGATTTTGAAAGACCTAGAATAGAGATCGCAGAGATTTCTGAGGATAACAAGTACGGTAGATTTGTTGTAGAGCCTTTAGTAAGAGGTTATGGTACAACTCTTGGTAATTCTCTTAGAAGAATTATGTTGTCATCATTACCAGGTACAGCAGTTAGCTTAATCAAGATAAAAGGCGTTTTACATGAGTTCAGTTCAATTCCAGGAGTAAAGGAAGATGTAACTGAGATCGTTATGAACATAAAAGAAATATGTATCAAGAACAATGGTTCTTCAAATGAAGTTAAGACAGCTTACATTGACGCTTCTGGCGATTGTGTAGTTACTGCTGGCGACATTCAGATGGATGGAGACCTTGAGATTCTTAACCCAGATCTTGTTATTGCAAACCTTAGTGGTTCAGATGCAAAGCTTGAGATGGAACTCACTATTACAAATGGTAGAGGATACGTAGGTTCAGATAAGAACAAGGATCTTGACGCATCAATTGATGCTATAGCTATAGATTCAATTTATACACCAGTTGAGCGTGTTAATCTCACAGTAGAGAATACACGTGTTGGTCAGATTACTGACTATGACAAGCTCACACTTGATGTATTTACTAATGGTACTTTAGCACCAGATGAGGCTGTAAGCCTTGCTGCTAAGGTTTTAAGTGAGCATTTAAGTCTCTTCATCGATTTATCAGAGATTGCTAATACAGCAGAGGTTATGATAGAGAAGACTGATGATGAGAAGGAGAAGGTTCTTGAGATGAGCATTGATGAGCTTGAGCTTTCAGTTCGTTCATACAACTGCTTAAAGAGAGCTGGTATCAATACAGTTGAAGAATTAACAAACAAGACTTCAGAGGACATGATGAAGGTTCGTAACCTTGGTCGTAAGTCACTCGAGGAAGTTTTAGCAAAATTAAAGGAATTAGGCTTATCATTAAAAACAGGAGATGACTAAGCTATTACCACTCACGCTGAATAATAGTAAGCACAGTGAAGACCCGATAGGGTAAGGAGGAAATTTATAATGGCAATGTATAGAAAGCTTGGAAAGAAAGCAGACGCAAGAAAGGCATTACTTCGTAATCAGGTAACTCAGTTACTTTACCACGGAAAGATTGAGACTACTGAGGCTAGAGCTAAGGAA
>JAZQLB010000406.1:0-13307 GCA_045542475.1 Lachnospiraceae bacterium
TGTAATAATATAACAATCGGAAGAAGTGTATCAGGTACAGCAGATAAGCATATTACATTAGTTGCAGAGGAGACAGGTAAGGTTAGATTTAAGAACTTTGGTCTTACTGTTGTAGGAAGCTACTGGGATATTTACGGAATATATGTATATTATCCAAGTGGCGTAGGTATCCAGATTTCAGGTAACTACAATACTATTGAAATGTGTACCGTTGAGGGTTCAACAAATACAGGTATTCAGATAAGCCGTTCAGGAAGCGTTGACAGAGAAGCAGGTCTTGCTGAGCGATTATGGCCATCATATAACTTAGTAAAGAACTGTGAATCATTTGATAACTGCGATGCCGGACGTAATGATGCGGATGGTTTTGCAGCGAAGCTTACATGTGGTGATGGTAATGTATTCTATGGATGTATAGCACATCATAATATTGATGACGGCTGGGATTTATTTGCTAAGGCGATTTCAGGCGAAATCGGTGCAGTTACAATTGAGAACTGTGTAGCTTACAATAATGGTTGGATGACATATGAGGATACTACAGCAGAGGGCTATGTATATGGTGAAGGCAATGGCTTTAAGCTTGGCGGTAATGATATGTATGGCGGACATAAGCTTATTAATTCAGTAGCTTATGGCAATATCGGTAAGGGTATTACAAGTAACAGCTGTCCTGACTGTGAGGTATATAACAGTACCTCTTACGGCAACGCAGTTGGTTCCGGGGCAGCATATAATATAAGCATGGCTACAAAGACAAGTAATCAGCAGAGATGGGTTGTGGAGGGACTTATTTCATTAACCTCTCATACAACAACAGCTGACCAGATTCCATTCTCATTCAGAACTGAGAATAACTATATATATGATGGAGCTGCTTCATATAATAGTCAGGCTGTAATGGCAGCAGATTCATGGTTTACTAGTGTGGATGTAACAATTGTTCCGACAAGAAACGCTGATGGTACAATTAATATGCAGGGACTTTTAGCTCCGACAGAGGCTTGTCCTGTTAATGCAGGTGCAAGACTTGATACAACAAGCGATACTGCTAAGTCTGTTGCTCCTGTTATGCCGGAGTTGTTACCAGAGGAGGAACCACCAATACAGGAGCCTTCAATACAGGAACCAACAACAGAAGCTCCAACACAGGAGAATACAACAGAGGCTCCGGAAACAGAAGCAGCTACGGAACCAACAACAGAATATCAGCCAATAGTTGATACAGATAAGCCTGCAACAGAGATAAGCATTAATGCACAGGTTGATGCTGATGCACTTAAGGGATCTGTTGGTAATGTAACATCAGGTGAGGCTCTTAAGATTAAGGTTAATGTGAGTGAAGTATCTGTTTCAACAGAGGTATTTAAGCTTGCAGCGGAAAATAATGTTGATTTATTATTCGATTGCGGACGTTATGCATGGAAGTTTAGCGGATTAACAGCGGATGATGCAGTAGAATTAAAATCATTAAATGTTGATATTAATGCTAATGTGCCGGCTGTGGAGGAAGTATTAGCAGGTGCTAATGTTTCGGGAGAGACAAGAAGAACAGTAAGCTTTGCTCATGACGGACAGCTTCCGGGCAAGGCGGAGGTTACAATTGATGTTTCGGATAAGTTTGGCAATGGAAAGGAATTATATTTCTACTACTTTAATGAAGTTAGCAGAGGCTTTGAATTTATTTCAAAGAATATGGTAAATGATGGCAGAGTGGTAGTTACTCTTACACATTGTTCAGATTATGTTATCACAGAGAGCGAGCTTCCGGCAGAGCTTGTTATAGTTGCTTCTGCTCCTAGCACAGGTGTGGAAACAGGCGACAATAGCCCTGTTATGGCATTTATGATAATTGCCATGCTTTCCGCAGTAGTATTTGCAGGATATAATATGTATGAGAAGAGAAGAAGAGCTTAATTGAATGGATAGTTAATAAGAAATGCTACAGTAAATGGACAGACATTTACTGTAGCATTTTTTCTTTTGTCGGCTAAAAACGTAGTATAAAAGAAAATGTAAAATTATTGCATATATTTAGGAAATTTGATACAATTATTGTGACATTTGACAGAATTGGAGATTAAAAAGTGAAAGAACAATTTAAAAGTAATATAGGTTTTATTATAGAAATATATCCCGATGTATATGAAATGCTCCTTAAGGTGGAAGGCAATGCCAGAATTAATCTGGAAGAGGCCGGAGAGGCACTTCGTAAGGCGTATGAACGTTTTTGCAGGCATCTGATTAAGGAATATGGTCTGGAGTGTCCATTTGGAACACTATTATCAGGAGAAATTAGTCTTTTGTTGGGGCAGAAGAAGCTGACTCTTAAGAAAACCTACAGCTATTATGACCAGGATGGAGTGCTTAAGAAGGATAATGGCTTTTATATATGGTTATGGTTTTGTAATGCCTGCTCACATGACAGTTCACTTAATGTTAAGCCCCATGCTGAAGCAAGCTATCGTAATTTTGTGCTGGTGTATACCATTATTCATCAGATTTTTAAGAATGAATATCTCAGGCTTAGGGGGATAGAGGTACCTGAGGAGTATAAGGTTTTTGACGAGCATAGGATGATGATTGGGCATAACTACATAGTTAATTACAGGGTGCCTGCCAATACAGAGATTACAAAATGTATTATGGAATATGAGACAATCAGTTTCGATGATATGGATGAGATTGATAATTATGGAATAATCCGTATGTATGATAAGTCAATTGTTGACGAGAAGCTATTGGTGTTAAGAGATAAGGACGCTTTGGCTAAGGCTATGAAGGGAGCTTTTCCGGGTTTTAACGGATATGTTTCTGTAAGAACCTTATCTGAGATGCGTAAAGAGGCAAATGCAACTATAGGGCATAATGCCTTTGAAGGTTGTAAATCATTACAGCAGCTTGAGATACCAGGCCGTTTCACTTCAATTGGTTGGAGAGTCTTTAAGGATTGTATCAGTCTTGTTACGGTTACCATGTATGAGGGCTTGAATGATATTGGATGAGTAAGGCGATTTTGAGAATATGACAAATAATAATGCCCCTATTTTTATAGGTGGCATTATTTATAATGACAAGGATTTAGAGAATGAGCGGGATAATGAGAAGAAGCGTATTAATGCTTACCTTGAAAGGGTATGTAAGCGTGTGGGTGAGAATTATCCCGGTGATTTGCATGTCAGGAGCTATCCGGGCGGAGGGAATAATTCTGCCGCGGTTAGAAAGGTTAAGATAAAGCTTGGCGAGACACTGACAGAGTTTTTTACCAAGGTAAGCTTTGAGGGTAAGCCGCTTCTTAACAATAACAGGGGAGATGCAGTAGAGCGACGGGGTAAATATCATTTCTTTATTATGCTTAAAAGCACGGAAGGTAAGAAAAATCTCTTGGGTAATCATGTAAGTGAGCTTATAAAGGATGATTATGCAGGTAATCTGTATGTGCATATGGCAGAGGACATTGTTTCTAGAATAATTTTCCATAATCCAATTATAGATGATATGGGAAAAATCAGGGTGGAATTAGCCACAAGGCGTATTGTGTTAGAGGGCGAGGACAGGAATGTAGAGCTTGCCAAGTTCTTGAAAATCGGATACAAGGAGGATATGGAACACAGTACGTCTGATTCCAGGGTTGTACTTCTTACTAATGTGGATGATTATAGGACTACTCTTGAACGAGAGATGTTAGAGACCAATAAAAATAATATTGTAATAGACAGGATAAGCGTTAAATCCATATATTACGCTCACAGAACTAATAATATGGAATTTCTGTATTTATCAGATATATTGTGCTCTGTACTTGGCTTTGAGCCAAAAGGGCAGAGTCCTAAGGAGTGGATTAAGGAATTTTGTCAGGATATCGAAGGCTATACAGGGCATAAGGAGCATCTGATATTTGCATATGATTCCATTGATAATTATTATAAGAGAGCCTACAAATGCTATGAGGAAAAGGATTATTACGGAGCTTTAAGCATTGCTTTTGAGGCGGGAAGAATACATAGTGAATTTGTGGAATTCTATGGGAAGGTATGGTTTAGACAGCTTCTTGAGAAGATAGCGGCAGAGAAAGATTTGTCCGCATATGTTATTGCGGTTAGAAAATTTCAGGCATCAGTACTTAATAATAATGTAAATCAGGAAAAGCTCATATATATATAATACCTTGGCTGCAATTAAACATAATATATCCTTTGAGCATAAGGATGATGCGTTGGATGATTCCTTAGGCTATGCCATTGCACTAAAGCAGATAAACGGGCATCCTTGGGAGCTTATATATAAATATATTGCTCTTATTGCCATAAAAAAGGGAGAGCTGGAAAATATTGAAGATTGCAGATACAAAGTAGAGTCAACTATTGACAGGGATGGCTTGATTATTAATATAATTGAGCGATTTGGGCTGGCTCAGATTGAAGATGTTTTAGATGATATTAAGGCTCGTGATGAGTATTCCAAAAAGGTGCTTATGGACATTTGTCATGAAAATGATAAAATAGAGCCTGTGCCAGAGGATGAAGCATACGAAAAACTTGATAAGCTCATCACCTATATGTACAGGTAAGGAGGAAAAATGGTTAAAGGTAAGCTTGATTGTTTCAGACTTAGATATATTGTACCATTTTCATATGATTGCGAAGGAAATACCTTTGAACACTGCTATAACCGGATGTGCGACAATTCTTATTGGAGTGAATCGGGCAGGGTACGTCTGAAAGCGATGTGTATGAATATGTGCGGGCATCATTACTGAGTAATAAAAACAAAAGTAATATAGGTTGTGCGTTTACTTACACCAAAAGAGATGAGAAGGGTAAGATATTAAGAATTGCATATCGTGATGGTGTAACTGATAAATATACAGCGATTGATGTAATAGATGCGGGAATGTACCTTTTCCGTACAGGTATTGGATTATTCTGGTACGAGATCATAATTAACAGTAAAGATATAACTGCTGACTGGCTTGTTCAATTTCAATATAAGTTCAAGGAGCTTAATGCTCAATATAATTCAGAGGTTTTTTATAAAATCATCAAGGATTCTGTATTAGCTGACACTGAAGCAATGGAATATGATATTGAGCTTGGCAGAATTACAGTCAAAAATAAGAATGGTGAATTTGAAAAGTTTACGGCTTGCAACAGATTCACTATGGGAAACTGGGTCAGCGATATTGTAGGAGCTGCCCTTACCAATGTCAATAAGAGTGTGTATGCCTCAGTAAGTCATGTTCAACATCAGAATGATTTTTATGAATATGTTGAGAAGCAGCTGAGAATTAAGGAAGATATAAAGAGTATTACTATGGGCTTAGAGGCGCTTGCAGATTTGCAGAAAATAAGATTAAAGGAAAATGCAGCGCGAGAGAGGGAACGCATAAAAGAAGAAAAGGAATTGCAAGAGGAAAAAAAGCAGCTGGAAAATGACAGTCTTTCAATAGGTTTAAGCGTAATTTCCTTGTTTGCAATATTCTCTGCCTTTGCGGATGGAATCGCTATTATTGACAGGTTGATGGAAAGTAATAATTTTTCTTTATTAAATGATTATTCTGTTATAATATATGGTATAGTGATTGTGCTGATAGTGATAATATCTGTATATACAATAGGAAGATTGGTTCATGCAGCATATAGAAGTCACAGAGGTAAAAAGTATTTAAAGAAGAAAGAAGAGGAAATGAAGAATGAAATTCACTAAGATGCAGGGGCTTGGAAATGATTATGTGTATGTTGACTGCACTAAGGAGCTGCTTGATAACCCGGCAGAGATAGCTGTTAAAGTAAGCGACAGACATTTTGGTATAGGTTCAGATGGTCTTATTCTTATTAAGGCATCGGACAAGGCTGATTTTTATATGGAGATGTATAATGCAGATGGTTCGAGAAGTGCTATGTGTGGTAATGGAATAAGATGTGTTGGTAAGTATGTATATGATTTCGGTCTTACTGACAAGACTGAGGTTGCCATTGACACCGCAGCAGGAATTAAGTATCTAACACTTATGGTTAAGGATGGTAAGGTTGAAAAGGTAAGAGTTAATATGGGGGCACCACTTCTTAAGCCGGAGCAGATTCCTACTACGCTTGATAAGGATAAGGACATGGTTATTAATACTTACATGAATGTTCTTGGTAAGGAGTATAAGGTTACTTGTGTATCAATGGGCAATCCTCATGCCATTACATATGTGGAGGACGAGAGAGCTGTGGATATAGAAACAGTAGGTCCTGTATTTGAGAATCATGAGGTATTTCCAGAGAGGACGAATACTGAATTTATAAGAATCGCTGACAGGGATAATCTTTATATGCGTGTGTGGGAGCGTGGTTCAGGGGAGACTCTTGCCTGTGGTACCGGAGCATGTGCTACAGCAGTAGCGACAGCACTTAATGGATTATGCAATGATAAGGTTACAGTTCATTTGTTAGGTGGAAATCTTGAGATTGAATGGGACAGAGTTGCTAATATTGTGTATATGACAGGTCCTGCTATAACTGTATATAATGGTGAAATTGAGTTATAGAGAATATGATGTTAAGACAGAAAGGGTTTTGTGAAATGAGACTCTTTCTGTTTTGTTAAAAGAAGATTTAATATATGGAGTGTGCTATGAGGATAACAGATGAGATTATGGAAACTGTATGTATTCTGGCAAAGCTGGAGCTGTCAGATGAGCAGCTGAAAAAGGCGAAAAAAGATATGGAGCAATTGGTGGCATTTGTTGAGGTGCTTGATGAGGTGGACATAGGAGAGCCGGAACAGACGGGAATGGAAACGGATTTTATATTAAGAGAGGATGAGATTATTAATTCTGATAGTCGAAATGAGCTTCTAAATAATGCACCTTTAGTGAAGGATGGAATGTATATTGTTCCAAAAACAATTTAAGGATTGAAATGAGTGTGGATATGGATATTGTTAATTTAACTGCTCTGGAAGTTGGAGCGTTGATAAAACAGAGAAAGTTATCCGCAGTTGAGGCTGTGGACGAATATATAAAGCAGATAAGGCGTAATGAACCAGTATACAACTGTTATATTTCATTGGATGAGGAGTATGTAAGGAGAAAGGCATTACAAGTGCAGGAGAAGCTTAAAGGGGATTTGTATACAAGTTGTCTTGCGGGGGTTCCGATAGCTGTAAAGGATAATATATGTGTTGATGGATTAAGAACTACCGCAGGCTCTAAAATGCTTGAGAATTATATTTCGCCATATTCTGCCAATGTAATTGAGCTTTTGGAAGCGGCAGGCTGCATTATTATCGGAAAGACTAACATGGATGAATTTGGTATGGGAAATACTACTGAAAGCTCATACTATGGAGTAACTAAGAATCCATATGATGTATCTTGCGTGGCAGGAGGTTCTTCGGGCGGTTCGGCTGCAGCGGTAGCACTTTCGGAGTGTGCCTGTGCGCTGGGTTCTGATACGGGAGGCTCTGTGAGACTTCCAAGTGCTTATTGTGGCGTGGTGGGAATAAAGCCTACTTATGGAAGTGTATCAAGGTATGGGCTTATTGCGTATGCTTCATCCTTAGAACAGATTGCCCCCATAGCTAAGGATGTGTCGGATTGCGTTGCAATGCTTGATACAATGGCTGTATATGATAAGCGGGATGCGACTATGCTAAAGCATAAGTCAGGAAACTATAAGGCTGCTTTGGTGCAGGATGTAAAGGGGCTTAGAATAGGAGTTCCTGTTGAATATTTTGGGGATGGTCTTGATAATGATGTTAGGGAACATATTATGGAGGCATTGAGGATATTTGAGGCAAAGGGTGCCATTGTAGAGGAATTCAGTCTTAAGTATACTAAATATGCACTGCCTGCTTACTATACAATTGCTGCATCTGAGGCAAGCTCCAATCTGGCAAGATATGATGGTGTAAAATACGGTTATAGGGCAGAACATTATAGCGGACTACATGATATGTATAAGAAAACTCGTTCAGAGGGCTTTGGAGATGAGGTTAAAAGACGTATTATGCTGGGTTCATTCTCCCTTAGTTCAGGCTATTATGATGAATACTATTTAAAGGCATTAAAAGTAAAAGATGAAATTAAAACAGAATTTAACAAATGCTTTGAGCGTTACGATATAGTTATATCACCGGTTGCAGCAAATACGGCTCCTTATATAGACGAATATACAGGAAACCCAATAAAGGGCTATGAAACAGATTTTTATACGGTAACAGCTAATCTTATTGGTATTCCAGCCATAAGCATTCCTTGTGGCAGGAGCACATCAGGTATGCCTATCGGTATGCAGCTTATGGGACGGCATTTTGATGAGGCGACACTTTTTAGGACTGCTTACACCTACGAGCAGGCAGTAAAATAGAAGAAATAAGAGGACGCAAAATGAAACAATATGAAACAATAATAGGACTTGAGGTCCATGTTGAGCTTGCTGCTAAAACTAAGATTTTCTGCGGATGTCCTACTATATTCGGAGCTAAGCCGAACACGCAGACCTGTCCGGTATGCACCGGTCTGCCGGGAACACTTCCGGTACTTAATAAACAGGTGGTGGAACATGCAATAGCAGTAGGTCTGGCGGTTAATTGTGATATTAACAGAAAAACCGTGTTTGACAGAAAGAATTATTTTTATCCTGATAATCCGCAAAATTATCAGATATCACAGCTGTATAGACCAATATGCCGTAATGGTGGCATAACAATTAAGACTGACGGGGGCGAGAAGCTGATACGAATTCATGAGATACATATGGAGGAGGATGCGGGAAAGCTTATTCATGACGAAGAAAATAACTGCTCCTATGTGGATTATAACCGTGCAGGAGTGCCGCTTATAGAAATTGTATCAGAGCCGGATATGAGGAATGATAAGGAGGTAATTGCCTATCTTGATAAGCTTAGGCTTATTATCCAATATCTTGAGGTATCAGACTGTAAGCTGCAGGAGGGCTCCATGAGGGCGGATGTGAATATTTCGGTGAGACAGCTGGGGTCTAAGGAATTGGGAGTAAGAACAGAAATGAAGAATCTTAATTCCTTTAAGGCAATTTCAAGGGCGATAGAAAATGAAAGAGAACGCCAGATTGCTTTAATTGAGGCAGGACAGGCTGTTACTCAGGAGACAAGAAGATGGGATGATAATAAGGGCTGTTCTTTTTCCATGCGTTCTAAGGAGGATTCTAAGGATTACAGATATTTTCCAGAGCCGGATTTGTATGCAGTAAATATCAGTGAAGAATGGATAGAGCAGATACGAGTACGTCAGCCGGAGCTTCGAGATAGTAAAAAGAAAAGATATATAGAAGAATATGGTTTGCCTGAATATGATGCAGATATTATATCATCATTTAAGAAAATGGCACAGTTTTTTGAAGAGACCGTCTCTCTATGCCATAAACCGAAGAAAGTATCCAATTGGCTTATGGTAGAAACCATGAGACTTCTTAATGAGAATGGAATGGAGCCTGATAAGCTTAATTTCTTTCCGAAGCACTTAGCAAGGCTGATTGATATAGTAGATGAGGGCAAAATTAACTCAAGCGTGGCAAAGGAAGTGTTTGAGAGAATTTTTTATGATAATATTGACCCGGAAAGGTATATTGAGGAAAAGGGTCTTATAATAGATAATGACGAGGATGCTCTTAAGGCAGTTATAAGAAAAGTAATCGAAGCCAATCCGCAGTCTGTCGAGGATTATCATAATGGTAAGGAACGTGCCATGGGCTTCCTTGTGGGACAGATTATGAAGGAGATGAAGGGAAAGGCTAATCCTAAGATTGTTAATGTAATTCTTAAGGATTTTTTAGGGTAGGCTTTCTTTTAGAAAAGTGTTATTATCATGATAATTAATGTATGTAAGAGGTATCTCAACATATGAAAAAATTCGGAGGTAAGATTTATGGTATGTTTTGGTGTTGATATAGGCGGAACTACAGTTAAGATTGGAATGTTTGATTTAGAAGGAAAGCTTCTTGAGAAATGGGAGATTCCAACCAGAAAGGAAAATGAAGGCGTTAATATTATTCCTGACGTATGTGCCTCAATGGATGAACATCTTGCAAAAGCAGGAATTGATATAAGTCAGGTTAAGGGGGTAGGTGCAGGAATACCGGGACCAATTACCAAGGATGGTACAGTTTTAAAGTGTATTAACCTTGGCTGGGGTGTTTTTAATGTGGAAAAGGCTCTTACAGAAGCTTTTCATGGAATTCCTGCAAAGGTTGGTAATGATGCCAATGTAGCGGCTCTTGGCGAGTATTGGATGGGTGGCGGAAGAGGCTATTCGGATATGCTTATGATTACACTTGGAACTGGTGTTGGCGGAGGAGTTATTCTTGATGGTAAGATTTTAGCAGGAAGTAACGGAGCCGCCGGAGAGATAGGACATATGCCGGTCGCTCCAAATAATACAGAACGCTGCAACTGTGGAAAGAATGACTGTCTTGAGCTTGTTGCCAGCGCAACAGGAATTGTCAGAGAGGCTAAGAAGGCTTTGGCAAATACTGACTGGGAGTCGCCGCTTCGTGATATGTCAGAAATTACAGCCAAGGATGTTATCGACTGTGCAAAGACAGGCGATAAGCTGGGGCTTCATGTGATGAATATTATGGGAGAAGCACTTGCAAGTGCTATAGCTCATGTGGCATGTACAGTCAATGTTGAAGCTGTTGTTATTGGTGGAGGTGTAAGTAAGGCAGGAGATTTTCTTCTTAACTTTATAGAGGACAGATTTAAGAAGGTGGTATTTACTCCTTGCAGTAATGTTAAATTCCATATGGCTGAGCTTGGCAATGACGGCGGCATATATGGTGCGGCTAAGCTGGTATTATAAAATTATACAATAGGAGCGAAGATGAAATATAAAGCTGTTGTTTTTGATATGGATGGAGTAATATTTGACTCTGAAAAGTGTGTATTAGAGGGTTGGCTTGAAATTGCTGACAAATATGGAATTAAGAATGTTGAGAGTAATTTCATTAAATGCATTGGAACCAACGCAGAAGCCACTAAAGCCATATTTCTTAAGGAATACGGTGAAGATTTTCCGTATGATACCTATAAAAAGGAAGCCTCAAAGATATACCACGACCGCTATGACGATGGAAGGCTGCCATTAAAGCCGGGAGTAAGAGAGCTTCTTAAATATCTTAAGGAGCAAGGCTATCTGATTGGACTTGCATCCTCAACCAGATATGCAGTTGTTGAGGCACAGATTAAGGCGGCAGGATTGCTGGAATATTTTAATAATCTGACAGGTGGAGATATGCTTAAGAAAAGCAAACCGGAGCCGGATATATTCCTGATGGCATGCAATAATCTGGGAATTGATCCATCAGAGGCAATTGCCATAGAGGATTCCTATAATGGAATAAGGGCGGCGTACAGAGCCGGAATGTGTGCAATAATGGTGCCGGATATGGTGGCTCCTGATGAGGAAATGGAAAGCCTGGCTCATAGTATATTTAATAATCTTTGCGAGGTTCTTAACTGGATAAAAGAATAGTTGAGCTTAAATAGTGCATACAATTAGTGTGCACTATTTTTTTGTGGGGTAATAATGGTTAATAGTATTCTTGAACGTATTGATGCGTTGGTATGGGGCCTTCCATTAATGCTTTTAATGATTGTGGGAGGTGTATATTTTACATGGAAACTGAAATTCATTCAGGTAAGAAAGCTGACGGAGGCGTTTCGGCTGATGATGACAGCAGAAGCAGAGGATGAAGCAGGAGAAATGGGAAGGAGAAGCACTCAGGTATCTTCCTTTGAAGTTCTATGCACATCGCTTGGTGCTTCAATTGGCACAGGAAATATTGTTGGTGTGGCAATGGCAGTAGCAGCAGGCGGACCGGGAGCCATATTCTGGATGGTACTTGCCGCATTTCTTGGAATGGCAATAATGTATACGGAATGCTATCTGGCTGTAAAATACAGAACCAAGACGGCTGATGGAGGCTGTATTGGAGGTCCCTTTGCCTATATAGAAAATGGACTCGGCAGGCGATTTAAGCCATTAGCAAAGGCGTTTGCATTGTCGGGAATGTTAAGCGGCTTGTTGGGGATTGGAACTTTTGCACAGGTAAATGGTATGATGGGAGCGGTAAAAGCTTTTTTTGTAACGGAGGAAAGTCGATTAATTGAGATTCCTAATGTGGGAAGCTACTCGCCGGCAGTGGTAATAGCATCAATAGTTTTAACTGTCTGTGTAGCTATGGTATTACTTGGTGGAATTAAAAGAATTGCAGGCGTTGCATCTGTTCTTGTTCCATTTATGGCAGCCTTTTATCTTGTATTCTGCCTTATAATAATTATGGGAAGAATAGATAAGGTATTTGAAGCCCTTGGACTTATTGTCACAGCTGCTTTTAACCCAAGGGCAGTAATGGGAGGCAGTATTGGTTCTGTTTTCTTTGTAATACGAATGGGAATATCAAAGGGGATATTTTCAAATGAAGCAGGTCTTGGCTCTGCACCCATAGCCGCTGCTTCTGCAAACACAGACAATCCTCATAAGCAGGGGCTGATATCCATGCTGGAGCCATTTATTGATACTGTAATAATGTGCACTATAACGGGGCTTGTGATGGTGCTTACCGGAGCATGGCGGCTACAGGGAATGGAAGGTGCCGCAGTAACCACACAGGCATTTGCCATAGGTCTTAACCTGCCGGAGCGAGGAGCGGCACTTATTATAATGATAAGTTTGTGCTTTTTTGCATTTACCTCAATACTGGGCTGGAGCCATTATTCAGAAAAATGCCTTACATATCTGACGAATCATAATCCATATGCAGTACGTGTATTTAGAATTCTATACATTGGGGCAGTATTTGTGGGAGCGTATACCTCGGTGGCAACTGCATGGACAATCGCTAATATATTTAATGCCTGTATGGCTCTTATTAATATGCCTGTGCTTTTCATTCTGATAAAAAAGGTGGAGGAGTAATTTGAACTGTACCATCCTTCAGAAATATGATCTGAACTGGGGGCGATTCAGTTAACCACACTAATTACCTACTTGACTTATATTCTTTATCATTGTAAAGTTTTTATTAAATGAATATTACATATGAAGCTTGCAGAACCCGTAGGAACTGTAGGTGGATGTAACTCTGGAGAAGCTCTATTTAAGAGTGCCGAAGGGGCAAGGCAGCAATGCTAATCTCTCAGGCAAAAGGACAGAGAAGATTATTGATTCATACTATTGTATGAATGGTTTTTACATGCGGATAATCTTTGAAACTAACCGGAGTATTTTACTCCGGTTTTTTGCGTGTATAATGAGCCAACTGTGAGTGCATGCACTCACA
>JAZQLB010000407.1:0-4871 GCA_045542475.1 Lachnospiraceae bacterium
AGAATTCTCTTTTAGCCGCCTCCTGTGGTGTCTCTCCCAGCTCCATGCTTCCGCCCGGAACACACCTATAAAATGCCCTGCACCACATTTTGTAGTACAGAGCATTATTTTTTACAAATATTTCCTCATAGCCGCCTCAACAACATGTCCCACAAGCACTGAGGTAGTTACACTTCCGGCACCGCCCGGTACTGGTGTAATAGCTTCTACGATAGGCTCAGCCTCAGAGAAATTCACATCACCGCAGAGCTTGCCCTCCTCATTTACATTAATACCAACATCAATAACTATCTGCCCCTCTCTTAAATAAGAACCGTCGATAACGCCAGCCTTGCCAGCTGCAACAATAACAATATCCGCCTCACGCACAACTGATGGCATATCCTTAGTCTTAGTGTGACAGATGGTTACAGTAGCATTCTTCTTAATTAACATCATGGCAGCAGGCTTACCTACTACAAGGCTTCTGCCTACCACAACAGCCTTCTTACCTGTGCAGTCAATTCCATAATGGTCAAGAATCTCCATGCAGCCCTGTGGCGTACAAGGAGCAAAGCCCTGCTCCTTGCCTGCAAATACACCAGCAATTGAACCATCAGTAATACCATCCACATCCTTAGTAAAATCAAGGGCGTTAATAATCTTCTCCTCATTAAGATGCTTTGGCAACGGACGGAATAAAAGTACTCCATGGATATTGTCATTTTCATTAACCTGCTTAATTACCTCAAGAAGAGCCTCCTCAGTTACATCCTGTGGAAGAAGAAATTTCTCATAAGCAACACCAAGAGTCTCACATCTCTTAGTCGCACCTCTCTCATAGGAAATATCATCCTCACGCTCGCCGACACGAATAATTCCGAGAGTTGGCGTAATTCCTTTTTCGTTTAACTTGGCTACATTTGCCTTTATCTTCTCATTCATTACGGCGGTAACTTCCTTGCCTAATAACTGCTTTGCCATCTATTTTTCCTCCTATATTTTTATACAATTATTTCAAACGTGCGTTAACGCTGTTAAACACCTTGTCAGCCTTCTCTGAATATACACGAATCATCTCATTTGCTTCAGCATTCAGCTCCTCTGCATACTCACGATTTGCCATGGCTTTTGTGTTAATAAATACGTTAAGTGAAGCTCCAAGCAACGCTGCCTTACAAAATGCCGCGCCTACACCTGCATCACTAAGTGCTATAACACTTCCCTTTTCTGCAAACTCCTCTATTATATCAATTGCTTCACAACATTTTCTCATAATCTCCATAGGAACCGAGCAGGCATCCTTTAAAACGATTTCCATTACACGTGCTTTCTCAGCCTTCTCTTCCTCGGTCTCCTTTGGCATGCCATATGCCTTTGAAAGTGGCTCAAAAACTCTGGCATCCTCCTCAACAAGATTAAGAAAATCCTTCTGCAAAGCATCCGCCTTCTCTTTAAGGGCAATGATGTCAGCTTCTACGTCAGCATATTTTTTCTTGCCAACCGTAAGACTGCCTACCATATTGCCAAGGGCAGTTCCAATTGCACCAACAAGTGCTGATGCACCGCCGCCTCCCGGAACCGGTGCTTTTGTAGATAATACCTGTACGAAATCTTCACATGAATATGTTGTAAAACTCATAATTAACCTCCGTATGTACACTAATACTGTATTACTATATCAGATTGTAGCATATTAGTCGGGGTTTGTAAATTTGGCAGTTTGTTATTTTACTGTGTAAAATTGAAAAGGCTGCAAGTATAACTCACAGCCTCTTACTGACTTTCATTAACTATATTTAATTGTAATTCCTTAATCAATGTGCTTTAACATTTCATCCCTGCCTATTTCATAGGAATCCATAATCTCCGACACCAGATTCTCATAATATGAAACTGCTGTCGCCTGACGTTTCTTTGCCATATCAGCCCCTGCCTCAGTATAGAAACGGTCATACAGCTTCTCAAGCTTGTTTTTATATTCCCTGAAAAATGAATATCCCCTATCTTCCTCGCCCGCTATTGCCCTTCCATCCGAATCAGTATTATACAAAGGTTCATTAACCTGCCCTCTATAAATCAGAGTTCTTGCAATTCCAATAGCTCCCGTCACATCTAACTTATCCGCATCAAATAAAATCTTCGCCTCAATGCTCTGTGGAACATTCCCGGTTCTGTATCTGTGACACAAAATACAATGCTCCACCGCCCTTGCAAAGCTCTCATCAAATCCATTAGTAATAAGAAAGTTATAAGCTTTCTCCGAGCCGACCTTGGCATGGCATAATGCCTCATTCTCAAACTGCTCCTTACGCCCGATGTCATGCAGCAGGCAGGAACAGATTAAAATATCATAGTCCACACTCTGCTCGTGCTTGGCAATTTCCATAGCGTTATATAATACCCTATAAACATGCTCCCTGTCGTGGGCACTGTCGCCCATGCTGGAGAGCATATAACTTTCAAATAACAGGTAAACGCTTCTATCCATAGTAAATCCTTTCGTTTCTTATCTTACTTTAAATTATCATTTTGACTTTTAAAATTCTGATACTTCAAACCACATAATGCTTCCATTAAAATATATTTTCCCCATCATGGTGCCGGACATAACCGATTTATTAAACTCATCACAATAATACCATGTGCAGTCCTGATAATCCGACACATCAATATACTCCGCTGTAAGAATCAGATTAACCTCCTGCCATTCATAATCTTTCATATAGCCTGCTACAACAACTTCATCCAAAACTATATATCCTTTATAACTACTATCTGTAGGTCCTGGAACTCTTGAAGTGCTATTTTGCAAATTGCTGTTTTCCCAGCATACACTCTCACTTCCCTCTAATCCCGGGAAAAATTCTTTTACAAGCGCAATATCTGTTTGCACTCCGGACTTCTGTCCGTCACTCTGCTTATCTGTAAATAAATAAAAAACAAGCACAATGATTCCAACAATATAAAATGTAATTCCACTAAACATTATTATTTTAGTTATTTTTCTATTTTTCTTTTCTGCTAATTCCTTATTTTCTAATGTCATATTTTTCTATACCGATGCATTCCTTTCCCTGAAAAGTAAATTTCACAGCCCATGGCATAAGTGTTCTTATAGCTTCAAATTCCGCATGCCCAAAGCTTTTATCATAATAGTTAATAATTGTGCTAAGTGCAGTTCCGTGGCTACCCACAACTATATTTTTATCGGGATGTTCTCCCAAAATCTTCTCCAACGCTGCAACATTTCTAATCTGAACCTCCCTTAAAGCTTCTCCGTCCGACAGCTTATAGTCGAAATCCTCCCATTGTGCCTTACAAAATGAAGCAAAATCCTCTATCCACACACTATCCACTATTCGTGTCTTACAAAATATACTGTTGTCATAGTTACCATCTCTCCATATTCTTTTTGTGCTTCTTCAAATAAACTTCTGTCAACTCTTCTACAGAAATATCGTAACAGAGCATAACATCATTATAGTACATCAGGACATCGCACATCTCTTCTATGAAATGAGTACGTGTTTCTTCATCTTCCATAATGCTCTGATTGCCTTTTTTCTTGATAATGTCGGCAACCTCGCCAAGCTCTATCATAAGCCATAGGAGCTGATTTTTGCCTATAGCGGGGCTGATTGGTTCCCACTTATCTTTGTATTTTTCTTGGAGTTTTTTTTGAAGGGTTTGCATTTGGGTTAGGGTTAGGTCTGGCATTTTGTACACTCCTTGCATTTGTAACTTATTTTTTTATAAATTATATTATAATCTGATTTTTACTGCAACGAAAAACGGCATATGGAATCAATCTATCTCATATGCCGCATTATATATTACAAGTAACTCCCAAGCCTGCAAGGAATCCATTCCACCGGCTCACCTTTCCCCATAATCCTCTGTGCAAACTCAACCACTTCATCATAATTATTGTTCAATAATCCATACTCATTAAATTTGGCTGTTGGCAGCTCCTTATGCAGACTGTTACATAAAAAAGAATGAAAACCACTAATATCCCATCCGAGAATATCACAACCAATCAATTCATTCTCATCCATATCCCCATTCATAAAATCAGCCACACTATTACTATTATCCTGCAATTCTGCTCTCAAAACCTCATAGTACTCTTCAGTTGTAGAAACACTTACAATCCGGCAATTCAGCCCCGAAAAATAATTATTATAAAAACGCTTAACATCCTCCTGTCTCAAGAAACGACCATCTATAGCAAGGCTTTTTTCGAAAAGCTCACCTATTTCATTCTCCAGCATGGTTATTTTTTCATCACTTAAATTCAAGGCTTTTCTATACTCCTGCCTCTGCTTTTTCAAATTATTCTGAAAAAAACAATAAGTCAAATCTGGATGCACTCCTCCAAAGCATCCACTGACTGACATCCGCATCCTGCTGATATCTGCAAGGTACTCCGGTGTTGCAGTTAATTCACAGATATAATATCCGATAATCTTATACATTCTTCAACTCCTTGATATATGTATTATATGAATCATCCACGTTACTCTCAAATAAAGCCCGCAGTTCCATTGCCGCCTCGTCACATTCATCACATTCAAAGCATATATCCTCATATTTATCAAACATTGCCTCAACTACTGACCTTATAAAACCCTTAAAATCACCTATTTCATCGGATGCTACATATGCAATCTCATTTTCTTCTACGAATACCACATTAACTACGCTTTCATTCTTATACTGATAAATTGCCTTCTTTGGAAGTCTTTCTGTAAAGGTGCTATAATCTGCGGTCAGCGGATTAATATTCTCATGAGTATTGGAATAATAGTGGTACATAAGCTGACAGCACTTATCATATTCTACACTACCTTGTATACAATACTGCAAATTTACCTTTTTATAGGCTT
>JAZQLB010000408.1:0-3875 GCA_045542475.1 Lachnospiraceae bacterium
CATTTTCATCCAGCATATACTCTGTATTAACATCATATAATCTCATTCTTGATACATGACTTTCAACACCTCTTGATGTCGATAACTTTTGACTAAATTCTTCTTTTGAAGCTTTTATCTTCGGATCATTAATCACTGGTGCATTTATTGATTCTATTTTATCACTTACATCAACTTTTTCAACCATTCCCTCATAATCTTTATATGCCTTAGTCTTAGTAATATCCACCCCAGCCTTTTCCACCCGTAGACGGCTTGTCTTAGGCTTAATCCCGCACTTTTCAGCAAACTCCAAGTATTCCTCCGTCTTATTCGCAATCTGCTTTCTGAGGGCTTTCTGGCGGTCTGTATCAATCCCCAGTTCCTTGAGTGCCATACGTTCTTTGCGGAGTGTCCGGACTTCACGCTCCATCTTCCTCATCTTCTTGGTCATGGCATAGTAATCATATTTCTTTCCGTTTATTACCTTCGCCTCCGGCTGTGGTGTATACTTAGGCTTTTCCGATATTCCCTCGAACCACACATAATGCTGATGGCGGCAGTTATAGCCATGCAAGCCTCTTGGGTCCACTACGGTGGAAGTGGCTGCATCATATCCGGTAGCTTCAAGGAGACTTTCTATCTTGTATCCCAGACGTTTCTCCTCCTCAGGATGCTCGCTATCGTCAATCTTATATACCTTGCCCTGCCACTTCTCATGATTTTCCACACCCTCGCCCTCATTACGTGCGCCCCAATGCTCTGAGACGAACACAAGACTCTCCTCTGTGTTTTTCATATTACTGTCCATAATATTAGCGGACAGCTGGTTGTATGTAGTTCGAAAGGCTGTTCGTATTGCAGTATCAAGGCTGTAGGTTCTGCCACTTTCGTAGTTAATGCTCTTTAATCCGCTCTGGCTCAGCTCACGGATGCACTCCTTAACCTCCTGCTCTGCTGACGTGAGACCACTTGCCATCCTCAGGATAGATTTATTAAGGGTATCTGTGTACGCTTTTCTAAGCTCTGTGTACCCGAACATATTCTTAAAGCCTGTTGTCTTTGTCAGATTAATGACATCATCCTCCAGCCTGTCTGCAAAGGCTTTGCTTATCTGTTCGAGTGCTGAATTCTCCCTAAGCTTCTTACCTGCCTCATTCCATATCTTACGTTCCTGTGCCATTGCTATCTCTGCTGCCTGGTATACCATACTCTTACCCTCGGCAACCATCTTTCCATTAACCTCTGCCATCTTCTTTGCCAGCTCCTGCCTGTATTCGGCTGTATTCTCAGCTATGGCTTTCTTTATTCTTGGATTAGCATTTATTATTTTCATTATCTCCCGGCGCATCTTTGCAGGGCTGTATCCTAATTTCTTCATGGTCTCCAGCTCGTTACATATCGTGTTCGAATAGATAAGGTTGTTCTGCAGACGTTTTGCAATGTCCTGTATTACCCACTGCTCCATATCATCAAAATATGGCATTAATGCACTCTCTAATATTTCAATCTGCTCTTCTGTCAGCATATTAATTCCTTTCCCCTCTTAGCGAAAATGCACCCGATGCTTAATCGAATGCACTTTCAGGAGGTCTATTTAATTTGTCAATGGCCTATTCCTCTGAATCCTCGTCCGATTCTTCATCCTTGTTACTCTCCTCAAGGAGTGCTGCTGCCTCATCCTCTGACAGAGAATACTTTCTCATTAAGTACCATATAGTCAGCTTAGGTATACCAAACTGTATTGCATCATTACGCATATCCTCAAGCTCTGCCTGCTCGTCATTTATGTAGCTGTCGTTAAATTCAACTGTTATCTCTGTCTCAAGGTCAAATTTCGTACTCTTAAAGGTATTTGAATACCACATTACTGCCTTGGCAAGCTCTGTGATGTACTTAATGGACTGGTGCCTCTGCTTATTAAGCTCCTGAAGCTGGTCCTGCTTAATGCCGGCGTATTCGGTTGCTGTGGTTATTCTTCCGTCCTCGAAGGTGTACTTACGGGTTCCGAAGCCAAACTGGAGAGATATTAACGATAAACACGCCTCAAAGGCTTTCACTATCGCCTCTATTCTGATTTCCGGGTTAAACTCATGGTACACTTCCTTTTCATCTGGTAGCTTCTCTCCTAACATAACAAAAAGCTTTTTCTGCTCCGGTGTGAGTATTGGCTTACCAGTCTCATCAAACTCACATAGCAGCTCATTAATCAGGATAAGCTTCTCTCCCTTATCGAGGTCGGAGAAGAGAAGATTATAGCAGAGGTCAAGAGCTTTTAGAAATGGTATGGCATTCCACAGTTTCGGAAGTCCAAATCCCTCCATATTGTCGAGATTATTCACCTCTGCATTGCGCATGATTGAGAATGGCTTTACCGGGCCTAACCTTACATTCTCTAACGAGTAGATCTCCTTGCCGTTCTCTTCCCATTCATAGGTTGAACAGTAGTATATATCTTCTTTCTTCCTGAATATTACCAGAGTGATTATTGTCTTGGTGCCTCTTATACTGCTGCCGGTGAAGGCACACTCTGTAACCTCTTTATTAACTATGGTTAGTGGGATTATGCCCTTGGCATCCACGTAATTGATATTAATCTGACCGCCCTTAACTGCTCCATTCTTGTACAGGGTAGCATTATCAAGGCGGATGTATGCGCCGGTGGTACCGTCTGCTGTCATACGCTCCAGCTGTTCTCTATACATTACGTCAAAGTTATTATCCTTAAATACTTTCTTAACCGTCTCAAACTGCTTTTTATTCTTGCCAGCATTAATCTCTACTATCTCACAGAGATTTGCTTCATCAGAGCAGACTCGCTTGGCAAAATTGAGCCTATGGAGCTCGTATGGAGCTCCCTGGATTGTTTTTCTGTTGTGGAAATCCCTGATGCTTTTATTACTGTACCAGTCGTCACATACCTCAATAATGTTATATGGCTCCGTATTAATGTTCTTATAGCCGTTCTCTGCCAGTTTCTTGCTTACAAATGAATTCCTTACTATCTCCTCCTGTTCAAATCAATATATTCTACAAAATCTAACCACGTATAGCAGAAAGCATCCCACCAGTCGTTACAGTTACCAATGTTCAAGTCCTCTGGTCTGTCCGGTTCTTTCTCATCCCACCTTAGGGAGCCTATTGCTTTTCGTGTCTGTGTACATCTTTTATTTATGTTTAGCCTTCCGGTATTGAATAACATATCTACCGTTTTTGGTCGCTCTGACACTTCGTTCTTGCGACAGCCTTTTATATTTCTGTATGGGAGCCCAGCTTCTTTTGCCGCACTCCTTAATGAATTAATCATTGTCGTGCTTGCGCTATCTGGGAATATCCAGTCTACCTTCTTGTACTTACTTAATGCCATGCGATAGAACTCTATGAATTTATCACAAATAGCTTTTGCATCAATTGCCTCGGTAACTGGTAGTCCGTCCTCCTCCAGCAACAGTAGTTCTCGATAGCCCCCTATGTAACCAGTTAGATTAAATGTGGTCTTGGATCCATTACCACCGAAGTCTATACCCATTGTTATCTTGCTGAATGTAACCTTTAGTCTGCCATCTTTATCGAATATTTCATCATCTTCAAACAAATAGGGGTCGTTGTTATCTGCAAAGTAGCGGAATATGATACCCTCTGCGACAGCTCTCTGACCTAATATATCTCTCAGATACCAGACCGTATCCTTCTTATAAGTTCCAAGAACAGTCCTTATCTTCTCATCAGAGAGTGACATATTATCGACTAGGGTAAAATGACCGTAGTTGTAACCATATTCACCATTAATCTCCTGCTGTTCTGCATGGAAGTCTAATATATCTGTGTAATACCAATGTGCCGGTTCCTTTGGATTAAGATCATGAAATACCTTTCGGTCCGAGCTGGATATAGTT
>JAZQLB010000409.1:0-4762 GCA_045542475.1 Lachnospiraceae bacterium
ATGATAAAATAAAGGGCTTTCAGTGTGGAGCGGATGATTATATAGAGAAGCCCTATAGCCTTAAAGAGGTATATATCCGTGTTATTGCCAATATACGCCGTAATCAGGCTGTTACTCAGGCGGCAAAGCCTGCCAATATAATAGAGATTCCACCGCTTGCCATAGATGTGGAGAATCATAAGGTGGTATATAACGGAGAGGATGTTCCTTTGGCTAACAGAGAATATGATTTGCTTTTATTTATGGCAAAGAAGCCGAATGAGCTGATTTCCTTTGAAGATATTGGTATGGCAACCTGGGGAACATATAGTGAAGAGGATAGAAAATCTGTAATGGTTAATGTTTCAAGGCTTAGAAAAAAGCTTGCAGATTATACCGGACTTGACAATATTGTTGAGACTGTCTGGTCAAAGGGATATAAGCTTGTTGTAAGGGAATAGTAAGATTATATAACATGTTGTGAAATGAGGCTATTATGGAACGAAAGAAATTTAGTGAGCCAAAGCTGGACACAATAGAAGGTCTGACTGCAAAGCTTTTAGAGGTTAATCACAAGCTGCAGGAGTCAGAGAATGCAAGAACACAGATGCTTGAAAATATATCCCATGACCTTAGAGCTCCGTTAACTGCCATAAGAAGTGCAGTGGATTATCTAATGGATATAAAGGATGAAGATGAGCCGGATGTGTTAGAAATCAGGCAGTTGGCAGGATTAATTGATATGAGAACCAGAACGCTTGAGGTGCTGGTTAATGATTTGTATTATCTGACAAGCCTTGATAATATTAATAATCAATTCAAATTCGAAGAGGTTCCGTTAGGTGCTTTTTTGGAGGAGTATTATTTGTCTGCCACAATTGATGATAAATACGATAATAGAGAGCTTAAGCTTATTCTTGATGAAGATTATCCATATATGGTAATGATGGATGTTTCAAGGCTTACAAGAGTTATGGATAATCTGTTTACCAATGCGTTGAAATATTCAAAGGATGGAGATACCATAACGCTTGGCGCGTATGTGCCTGAAACGTCAGAGCTTAATAGTGTGTTTGCTGAATATGATGGAAGCAGGTATGCTGCGTTTTATGTCAGGGACACAGGAATTGGAATTGCGCAGGAAAAGGTTCATAGGGTATTTGACAGAATGTTTATGGTGTCGGATTCCAGAACCCCCTCTAAGACTACTGGAAGTGGTCTTGGTCTGGCGATTGTTAAGGGGATTATAGAAAAGCATAATGGAATGATTGTGTGTGAAAGTGAGCTTGAGAAGGGTAGTTGCTTTACAATATATCTTAGAGCCGTGGAATAAAAAATCCACGGCTCGTTATTTATCAAAGTTCTTTTGATCGCTTTATCATGTTTTGAAGCTGAACACAATTAGAAATACCTAAGAACATACCCTTATCCAGATTTTCGTCAGATATATTATCAGATTGTGTTGTCCATCTGTCAATCAATTCCAGATTCAGGTATTTGCTCCAGTATTCCTTATCTAATAATCCCACAAGCAGCTTCTTGCGCTCTACATGTTCCTTTTCATCCCTTGGTTTTTTCTCTATACTATTCCAGCTGGTATCTTCCTTGCTGTTGAGATTATATAGAGATACAGGCATAATGTCCTTAAAAGCTTCTCTGAAAATGTATCTGTGCTTCATGTTTTTCAGAAACATATGCCTTGGAATAGATACAGCATAATCGATTACTCTGTAGTCCAGATATGGTATTAAATATCTTGCTCCGGAATATGCACCAAGTAATGCTGTTACATCAAGTCTGTTACGGCTTCCCCCGTTTTTAATGTATGCAAGGGCATCATACGCAAAGGTTAGAGCCGGCATCTTTGTTTGGCTATATTTCTCATAGAAATCCTTATTAAGCAAATCCTTTGCTGCAAATATATCCGTATAGGTATTTCGCAGAGTTTTTCTTGAGGTAGTGAGATTTTTGTGACATCTTAGCAGGGTATTATAGATTCTGTGCTTTAAGCCCTGTGTAGATGACCACATATATTTAATATAATTAAAATATTCTTTGTGATAAAAAAGCTCATAGGGGTTACAACGATGGCTTACACCCTCGTCGCCGCCGTGTCCTGTAAATATTACCTTTGCCCCCTGTCTGTTAATAAACTCTGTAGCCTTGCATATTTGAAGAGTGTTAATATACGGTGGAAAGGCATAGCGGAGAGGAATGCCTTCGGACATATTAGGCTTCGCTCCTATTTTACGCATTTTATGAGTGATAATACTTTCATCATCAAAATTTAAAATAATGTTCCGGTAATTACAGGTAATATTCTCTTGCTTGCAGATATCCGCAATTATCAGTCTTTCATCATTTGGGGCATATGGAAGCTCCTGTGGTGATGCAGACCATGAAAAATATATGCCATCTCTTCCTAAGCGATTAATGAGAATATCTATTACTCCTGAATCAAGACCACCGGATAATTCTGCACCTACAGCGCCAGAAGTAATCTTAAGTCTTCGCTCTATGGCATCCGTAATAAGCTCTCTTAAGTGCTTTATATAAGCTGCTTCTGAGGAATAACGTATCTTTCTGCTTCCGAGCTGCCAATAGGCTGTTTTATTGTGCTGAAAAATCCCATTACTTAAGGTAAAGGTCATATATGAAGCTGGTGGTACACAGAAGATATGGGCAAATTCAGTGTTTTCTGTTCCCATTGTTGCATCACCTGTAAATTTCCGCCATATCCATTTCTCGTCAATAGAGGTATCCACATGCGGCATGGAAACCAGTCCTCGGATATCTGTAGAGAATGTAACTGTATGTTCATTGCTATAATAGAATAATGGACGTACACCCATATGATCTCTGAAAAGTGTCAGCGTACAGTCGTTAATGTCGAGGATGGCACCACTAAAATCTCCATTGACATCTTTTAGCTCATTTAATCCGAATTTCTCTATATAAGAGAATATCAGCTCTTCATCGGATAGTGTATCAGTAAACTGCCCTTTTTTTATTAATTCCTCTCTGTTATATATCAGTGCATCAATTACTGCGAATTTGTTATTATGCTTTAGAACAGGGCTGCCAGCTATTGCTGTCTCCGAAAGTTTTTCGTAACAACAGCCCAGATAGAAGTTATCATCCTGGTATACTTCTTCTGATATATTTCCATATGCTTTATTCCAAAGCATAAGTCGGATTAAGTCATTACTATTATCTAACTTTGAAAAAGGCTGCCAGAAACCGTATATTCCGCTCATATATATCCTCCGTAGTATTATTATTCAAATGTAGTGATTATTAATAAATACTTACAACAAAAAAACCCTTATCACAACATAGATGACAAGGGCTTTAAGGTTTATTAGTTATTAGCTTAATGGATCAGTTGTAGAACCAGTCTCATTATGACCTGTTAATGGACCATGGTTAGCATCATTACCGCAAAGGCAGTCACCGAAGATTCCCTCGTACATAGCTGGAAATAATCCATTAGCTGTCTCTGTAATGTTAAGCTCTGTAATTGCTGGTGTATTCCACTTCTTCATTTTAAGTTCCTCCAATTTGTTATTTATTATCTCTTTGATGAAGTAATCATACACCCTGTTAATTGTAAGGTCAACAAATCTAACATATTTGATAGAATTTAAAATATTAGGGGAATTATTTGGTTCTATTTATAAATTCATTTGCCTTGTCAATAATTTCTTCAATTGTATTAATTCCTGAGGGTCTTCCTATGGTACATGCGTTCATTCCGGATGCAAGCTCAAGGCATTTCTGCCCTATATATGGAGCATATTTATCATTGCCAAGGATGTTACGCAGGAATAGATTGTTGGTGCACAGTTGGAAAATCTGAATACCGATTGCATCAGCACATACTACACTGCTGCCTTTATGCGGATAAAGGTAAATCATACCACCAATAGGTACTCTTGAATAGCAGAAGCGCTCCTTACACGGAACCAAGAACTTATCCTTATCTTCATCCACATAGATTAACTCTTCAAGTGAATGACCTTGTGCAAGGGCAGCATCACGACAGAGCTTTTGGTAAGGGAAAGCAGGCTCTGCATATACAGTACCATCTATATCTTTATAAACGGCAGTTACATCATCTGCCAAAAAGAGAGTATCATTATTTTTAAGAAGATTGCCTGTAAGCGTTGATTTGCCGCTACCGCTTTCGCCACTTATAAGGTAGGCTTTGCCGTTAATAACTAAAGCACTGCAATGTATTGTCATTACATTCCGTTGCAGGCAGACAATGGACAAGCCGTAGCCTAAAAGGTATGCGCGCAGATAAAGTTCATTTTTGCCGGGCTTTAGAGAATATGTAATGGTGGTGCCGTTCTTGATAACCATTCGCATGGTTTTATTAACCAGCCAGCTTGTGTCCATTTGGATAGAAGCTGTACTTTCGTTATCATGCTCCATAACAAAATCCGGCATAGTACCTGTCTGGATAATAATATCAGGATCTTTGTCAGATGTCTCCTCAATCAGTTGAGGAAAATCAATATCACTTCTTATCTTCAACCCATAAATAGTATAATTATACATTGTTTCTCCTATTTAAACACAGTTACTGATAAATAAATTAAATCATACATATATAAATATTTTAGCATTTTATGAAATAAAAATCAATAATTCATGCCGTTTTCACAATTAAGTATAAATTAGTGGAGGTCTATTTCAAAAGAAAGATAAAAAAATATTAATTATATATGACTTTTGTTATATTTATAAAGTCTTTTGGCACTCGTAATCTAGGTTAGCT
>JAZQLB010000410.1:0-2306 GCA_045542475.1 Lachnospiraceae bacterium
CACAGAACGACATGGCTACGATCCGACTTAATGAATACCGCCGTTATGGTGTATTCTGTAAGAACTACGGCGATAACAAGCTTTATAAGATTGCCTGCGGTCCTAATGTTGACGACTATAAGTGGATGGATACTGTTCTCAAGATGGCAGCTCCTGCCATGGACGGAATCAGTCTCCATTATTACACTAATACAAATCACTGGTTTGACAAGGGCTCTGCAACAGAATTTAATGAGAAAGACTGGATAATGACCCTTAAAAATGCACTCCGCATGGAGGAGCTTGTTACTCGTCATTCATCTATTATGGATAAGTACGACCCTGAAAAGCGTATTGGTCTTCTCTTTGATGAATGGGGCACATGGTATGAGGTTGAGCCAGGTACTAATCCGGGCTTCTTATATCAGCAGAACACTCTTAAGGATGCTATTGTTGCTGCTATTGGTCTTAATACCTTTAACAATCATTGTGACCGTGTTAAGATGGCAAATATAGCACAGCTGGTTAATGTTCTTCAGGCACCTATCCTTACAGAGGGCGAGAAGATGATTCTTACGCCTACATATCATGTATTTGAGATGTTTAATGTTCATCAGGATGCAGAATTAGTTGATACATATCTTGAGAATGAGGAATATTCTTATGAGGATATTACTATTGAGAAGCTGACTGTATCTGCTTCTAAGGATGCTACAGGTGCACTTCACATTACATTAGCTAATCTTGACCACGCTGGTGATACAGTTCTTGACTGTGACCTTCGAGGAATGGATGCTAAGGAAGTAATGGTAAGAATTCTTACCAATGATGCACTAAATGCACATAATACCTTTGAGAATCCTACAGCTATTGAACCTGCCACTTATGACGGAATCAAGCTTGAAGGCAATAAGCTTACAGGTAATATTCCTGCTAAGAGCGTCATGGTTATTACCGTAAAATAAATATACACAAAAGCAGCTATAGCTAAAATAAGCCGTTACTTCACAAGCTTCTGTGAGGTAACGGCTTTTCTAAACCATTTATTCTATAATGTTCCACCCTATTCTCTATCAAACTTTAATTCATTATTTTCAAGAATCTTAATAAAATGCTTAACAATCTCAGGGTCAAACTGCTTTCCCGAATTCTCTTTAAGCTCCCTAATAATCTTCTCCATAGGCAGATGCTTTCTATAACAGCGATCACTATTCATAACATCAAAGGCATCCGCTACACAGATAATTCTGGCACTAAGCGGAATATCTTCACCACTAAGCCCCTCAGGATAGCCCTTTCCATCATATCGCTCATGATGATACAAAGCTCCCTCCCTGATACCCTCTATGGTGGTCATACTCTTAAGTATCTCTCCGCCATATACAGTATGCATATGCATAATCTTACGCTCTTCCATTGTAAGCTCACTTGGCTTATTCAGAACATTATCTGCAATACCCATTTTACCACAATCATGCATCAGACCAATGTAGCTCATCTTACGAACCTCATCATCCGACATTCCCATTTTTCTTGCAATCATTGTGGCATATTCAGCAACTCTGATAGAGTGACCATTAGTATGTGCATCCTTTGCATCAACAAATTTAGCAATAGTCTGCATTACCTCTAAAATCAGCTTTTCATCCTGAAGGTGTCTCTCTCTCAGCTTTCTGGTGTGATAGTTAACAACAATACTAATTACAAGTCCCATTATTCCTACACACAGCATGATATTCAGTATATAATACGCAATATAATGAGTTATTCTTATATCCCTGTGCCCAATAACAACAAATTCCTTAAGCTCTAATATCTCCTGCGTATGAAGAATCATTCCACAGCTCTCATCTGCACCCGGTCTGATTCTGTACACATCCCTGTCTTCATACGCTCTAAATACAATCTCATCTCCATTATTAATAAAATCACCATTCCACGAGCTGTCTATAACAACCTCTGTCGGCAAAATTATATGTAATTCCCAGTTAATAAGAGCATAACGCATCTGATTATCAATAATAATATCATACTGTGCCCCCATGCACTCTTCCCCTGTATCAGTCTCATCCTCCCATGATTTAGGAACATTAACCGTAACACTGATATTCTCTGAAGGCTTTTTCCCTTCACCTATCTCTACAATAATCTCTTTATTCCTGTCACCTGTATACTTTACAAACAATGCCAAAAAACCAAGTGCTATTAATACAAAATAAATTCCAAAACCAATACACCATTTTCTCATTCAACTGCCACCTCTTATGTTATAATTATTTACTGTATTCTCCCAAAACCAATACAATTCCCTTTTGTAGCACTTTACC
>JAZQLB010000411.1:0-7723 GCA_045542475.1 Lachnospiraceae bacterium
TGTGCTTAAATGCAAGCATTCAGCACATACTTTTTAATATTTTTACTTGGTTCTGTGCTTTTGCATTTTACTTTTTCAATAATAGCATATATAATAGTTTAATGGAATTATATTACGATTTTGTAATGAAACACAAATAAATTATTAACGGGAAATAAAAAAATGAACAATAATATTACAATCCGCACCGCTACTCCTGATGATGCCAAAAGACTTTTAGAAATATACGGTCCATATATTGAAAATACTGCAATTACCTTTGAGTATACAGTTCCTACCGTGGAGGAATTTGCAGAGAGAATCAGAAAAACCTTGGAGAAATATCCTTATCTGGTAGCTATGGATGGAGATAGAATAGTTGGTTATGCCTATGCCGGACAGTTTCATACCCGTGCTGCTTTAAGCTGGGCAGTTGAGGCTTCTATATACCTTGATTCCACCTATCGGCAGAATGGTATCGGCAGACAGCTCTATGCTCTTCTTGAGGATATTTTAAAAAAGCAGAATGTGACCAATCTGTATGTCAGCATTGCCAGTACTGACCGGGTGGATGAACACCTTAACGATGCAAGCATTAGGTTTCATGAAAGACTTGGCTTTAAGCTTAATGCACGCTTCACCAAATGTGGGTATAAGTTTGGAAAATGGTATGATTTAATATATATGGAAAAGTTTATCGGAGTGCATGAGGATGGGATGGCAGAATTGTCTACTTTTGAGGATATCCGAAAGCATTTCGGCATATAGAATAAAATATCTCTTATCCGGTATTATGACGGGAGCTTTCCCATAAAAGTCAAACAAGGCTTTTTCATTCCTCTGTTAGGATTGAAAAAGCCTTTTAAAATAAATATTTTATAGTTCTCTAATGCAGCTTGGTAAAACCATCCTTCTTCACATAGCTCTCATACAACTGCTCTACAAATACATCATCCTTAACCTCATTATAAATAACCACCTCACACAACTGACCATTATAAGACGGCTGGAAAGCATCACCACCTAATACAATCTGCTCAGCATGTCTGTTTGTAGGAACATTCTTAAGGCTTCCGATAGGGCGACCATTAATATAGACTGTCATTGTAACCTTCTTGGCATCGTATACAATAGTAAAATGTGTCCAGATATTCTCCTCAAGCTTTGGAGCCGGTACATCATACCATCCCTCTATTCCTCTCGAATTCCATATACGGAAGTCTGAACCGTTCTCCCATGCTAATGGCGAAATGGTGGCAAAGCCTATATCATGTCTTATATATAATGCGCACGCCCAAGGATATAGTGTCTTTGGCTTAATCCACATAGCTATGGTATAACTCTGACTGACTACCGCATATTCCGGCAAAGTAACAAGATTAGTGCCTTGAGGACCTCCCGGAAAATATAAGGAGCAGCTATCAGGATATAAACCCTCCATATATTCAAGCCCTTCACCAACCATAGTTCCTTCCATACTTCCGTCTTTTGATTTCAAATCACCATTAAGCGGAAATTCATAACAATTAATGGCTGCAACCATATACTTATTGGCAAATACTTCAAATTCACCAAGCGGCAATGGTCTGGAATAATAAAAGCCCTGTGCAATCTGACAGCCACAGCTTAAAATAAACTCTGCCTGTTCCTTAGTCTCTATTCCCTCAGTTACCACATCCACCTTAAGCTCCAGACACATGGCAATAACATTTCTTATTATACCCTTACCACGCTCTGTTTCTCCTGACCCATGAATAAAACCTTTGTCAATCTTAATTGTATCAACATACAAATCCTTCAAGAGATTAAGCGCTGAAAACCCGGAGCCAAAATCATCTATTGATACAAGAAAGCCTTGTTTTTTTATTCTATCAACATTATCAATCAGCTTTTTACTGTCTTCAACAAACACACCCTCTGTAATCTCTACTTCCAGCTCATTATGTGCAATTCCATATGTATCAGCTATCTGTGAAAGCCTTTCGCAAAAATCACTTTCATGCAGATGCAGCCGCGACATATTAACAGAAACTACTGTCCCTGCATAGGATTCTTCTCGCCTCGCCCAATCCGCCTTGATACGACAGACTTCCTCAAACATATACATATCAAGCTGGGATATAAAGCCATTTTCCTCAAAAACCGGAATAAACAATGCAGGAGAACGCATGCCATCTACAGGATGAATCCATCTTACAAGAGCTTCTGCCCCACATAGCTTGGTAGTAACCATATTTACCTTAGGCTGTAAAAAAACATGAAATTGTCCATTCTCTAATGCATGATGCATCTCTTTTTCTATCTGATCCCTTGTAATCACATTTCCGCTCATACATACCTCCCTAATGAACTATTATCATATGCTTATTTTACCATTAAAATACAATATATGCCACACATTTTTAAAAAAGCATGTTCTGAAAACACTTTAATTTTCAAAACATGCTCTACAAATATCAGCTCTCATAATACATAAAAACATCTTCCAAATTCGAAATATCGGAATTCACACCACTCTTCCTGACCTTCTCTCTTACCTCTTTCTTCAGCCTGTCTGGAGAATCAAAGCATAAAAGCTTTCCCGCAGACATTATCATTACTTTATCTGCAATTGTCTCAATATCACTTACAACATGAGTCGCATATAATATTATTTTATCCTTTGACAATTCAGATATAAATGTTCTCAAATTCACTCGTTCCTTAGGGTCAAGTCCTGCTGTCGGCTCATCCAGAATAAGTATCCTAGGGTCACCCAGTAGTGCCTGTGCCAGCATAACACGCTGCTTCATCCCGCCCGAAAAGCTTCCTATTCTTCGATAACGCTTTTCCCATAGATTAACCTTTTTTAAAAGATATTCAATTTCTTTTTTGACATTTTTACTACTGATTCCTTTTAAAGAAGCCATATATTTTAAAAACATAATCGGATTCATTTCGTCAAAAAAGCCTTGTTGCTGAGGCATATAACCTACTATTTTGCGATATGCCTTCCCAAGTGTAAGTATATCAACTCCATCATACTCTATACTTCCACCATTATCCTTATTTCGTGCAATATTATCGGTAATCAGATTGATAAGTGTACTTTTACCTGCACCATTAACGCCCAACAGACCATATATACCTGCTGAAAAAATTACAGATAAATTATCTACTGCAACAAAATCTCCATAATTTTTAGTAACATTCTTAATTGCCAGTTCCATTACAAATCTCTAATATTTTTACAGTTATTACTTCAACAGCTTCCAATTTTTATATCCCTTTACAGCTAGAATTATTCCAATTATCAGCATTCCAAGAAGAACGACTCCCGATAAAGTCAGTTCTGATACACCACCTTGCATAGAGGTATACTGCATATATTTAATTATAGAAAAATGCTTCATAACTTCTATTCCCAGCTGATAAAGAAAATGTGGCATAAGAAGAATAATTCCTATGGCAATGCTTATTAAACGGCCGTACATAATGGTAGTTCCTGAAATAATAAGCACTATTGATATCATCATCAGGCATCTATAAACAAATGCCACTATTATATATGTATATATATTAATTTTTAACGGATAATCCGTCAGCCAGCCTAATGATTGTATACCGGCATTTCCATTATTAAAGCCATATTTATCTATAACATTATTCCCGAAAATAATAATTTCCACAAGACACATACACAAGCATATCCCGCCGAGTATAATAATTTTTCTATAATAATAGCCGGCTCGTCCATTTTGAGTAGTAATAATTATTGGTCTTACATTCTTTTCATCTTCATATGCAAAAAAAGCCGTTCCAAGAAGTACCACCACCAAAAACATACATATCAGGTTAAAACTTTCTGTATCCCATGCAGCCTCACCCAACAGATATGAAAAAGCCTCTTCATTAACCAGTTCACCTTCTATAGCTTTCTCATTATACAAAGCTTCAAGCCTGTCTAACTGCTTTTCGATATCATTAACCGCACTTACCTTATTATAGAAATCAGCAACACATGCATTATAATACATTACATTTTCTATACTTCCGGTTCCGGCTTTATAGCTTTCAACAGCCTCACTCTGGCAGCTTTTAAGTTCATCCAGCCCTTCTCTAATCTGTTCTATGTATAATCTGATTTCTTCATTGGTCTTTCCTTCCAGCTCATCATACATTCCACACTTTATTACAGAAACAGTTGTATATTGAGCTGCCCCTATCCTGCTGTTACTCACACAAATCACAACAGCTATAGCCAGTAACCAAAGACCTTTGTGCTTTGTCATAATGCTATATACATCAATCAAGCCTGTTGGTATATTAGCTAGAAAACTCTGCCACAGCTGCTTAGTTTTATCTGCAAATATTGAAAAAACATTGTTTGTACCTATCAGCCTTTTACCCGATACATATATTCCCAGAATCAGACATAGTATTAACACAATAACTATATATGATATTACAACTATATGTATAGGTATTGCGTTATCAAAAACTTTTACATTAATATATGAGCTCATCCAGCCTCTGCTCATAATCAGACTAAATATATTGGCATATTTAAAAATAGCCAATATACTTTGTGATGGAATATAGAACAAAATACCTTCTATTGCAACAAAAAAAACAATACCTGCAACAGCCAGTACAACATCCTTAAATACTCCCAATAGCAGCCATAATAACAAGCCTAAAACTGCCAACCCACATGCAGTATATATCCCATATACCATTATTCCCTGTACAACAGTTATACATGATGTATATTTCTCAAACCGCATCATACTCTGTATCGGTGTCGTCAAAACCTCTGTGCCTCCATACATGCCAAATGCAACAACCAAATTGCATACAATGAATACAACACTGATAAGCAAGGCTGAACATATGATTACTGCTGCCCTTGCCATTCCAAGCCGGATTCTGCCATATGGTGCAGCATAAATAAGCATACCAAGACTTTTTTTCTCATTAAAGTTCATTGCCTCAATTACAAGATACATCGCTGCGAGCATAAAAAAAACAGCATAATTATATGATATAAAGGTCTCTATAGCACAATCATTAACAGGAACTACTTCCAGGCTCTCTATCCTTGCAAAATCCTCCTGTACTCTCATCTGATTATTATAGGAAAAGCTTCCTTTTTTGGCAAAAATACTTATTCCCAGATTTTCCTGTGCTTTATTGATTATCTCCGCAATCTTATTATTATAATCCTGTGCATATTGAATTCTCTTCTGCACATACTGTTCTGTACCTGCACTAAATTCTTCCCAATTCACATTATAATATTCGCCGTTATCCATTATCCCGGCATATTCTATATAAATGAGATTATCCTTCTGCTCATTTATATAGAGCATGCATGAAGCTATAATAAGGCATCCGATTATTATTATTCTTTTTAAAGAATACACTCTTCTTAGTTCATTAATAAAAATCTGCATTTAAATATTCCTTAGTTTGAATAGCCAAATATTTTCTTTAGTTCATTTCCACCTGTTTCAAGCTGGGATTTGTCGTATATGAACCATGAAGTAAAGTTTGTAAAAAACATATATTTATCATCACAGCCTCTACTATACAATATTCCTTTAGAATATTTATCGCTGTCTATATTTATATTTCTGACAAAGGTTCCGTCTTTTTTAATTACTGTAATATACCTATCAATTCTTTCGTCCATAAACCAATATACATTACAGCCTAAATCATTATCCAAATAGATATACTCATCGTCCATCCACATAGAATATAACATATCCTTTTCTGCCATATAGATAACCTCATCTACTCCATCAGTCATATTGTAGCAATGAACCTCTCCATTTGAAAGATGATAATACAACATACTATCATCAACATTATACGCATTAACATCCGTACTATCAACAACCCTGACCGTTCCCTGCTCAGTTATCTTATATAGTTCCATAGCCATAGCATTTTCTTCATATGCCTTATTACTTTCTTCATCTGTCATATGCCCATAAACAAAGTATACTCCATCCTCATATCCCTGCATATAATTAATAACTATATATGAGCAGGTCTGCTCAAAAACAAGCTCTCTTTCAGAATTTGATGAAATATCCTTTTTATATATTTTAATTGTATCAGAGCCATCCGTTTTGTTATATTCTTTTACATCATAATAAATCATTCCTTTATTAAACAGGAATCCACCTATCTCTGCATTACCATTTTCCTCTAATGTACATACTTTTTTACGCTCTGTTCCATCCTGATTTATTGCGTATAAATGAACTCCCTCACTATCTGAAAGTAACACATATATCTTATTATCATAATACTTAATACAAGGCGAACAATAGCCCCTTACAAATCCATCGCAATCCTTTAATCCACAATTCTCATTTTTTGCCTTATGCGAACACCTTACCTCTGAACATGAATGCTCACAATCACTCTTATTACATAGAACTATAGGCTTAAGAGTATTCTCTTGAATATAATATATGTATGCATGACCCGGATAAACTCCAACATTTTCTATTATATAATAACCATCTTCTCCTGCTGCAACATCCACCAGACTTGTATTGTCTACACCTAAATTCACTTCTTTATTTTGAGAACAACCCGTCAAAAAAATACATAATAACACCAGTCCCCAAATTTTTTTCATAACACCACACCTTTCTTCTAGAATTCCGGCATCTCAAGATGCCGGAATAATAATTAAGGATTATCTACGCTAATTGTATCAGCCCATATAGCTGTATCATATAATGCCGTAAATGTACAATCACCGCTATTAATTCTCTGCTCATCAGGCTCCGGAACTGATGTAGATGCATATACAAATGTACCACTACTATTATTACCACTAAAATAAATTGTTGTTCCTTCCTTTACAGAATGCATATACGATACAATACATTTTCCATGTACATCCAACTCAACATAGCCCGTACTTGTTAAAGATGCAGTAGCATAAGTAGTATATATATTAAAACTACCGCTTATATTATAGCCTCTGATACTTCCTGATACTGCACGAGATACATCCGCATAACACACAACATTCCCCATACTAAATATGGTAACCATTAGTGCTGCAATAAAAACCTTTAGTTTTCTTTTCATTTATATTTCCTCACTCTCGTAAATATATTTTGTATGAATTGTACTGTGCACATATACTTTTCACATTTAAAATTTTATCACGACAGAGTGCTTTTGTAAGCTATGCAAAGTTGTCCCCCTTTTTTAGTTTTCTTATAAAAACTTATATGAAATAGCTGATTAGGTGAGGGGACAACTTTGCATAGTTACATTTTTTTAATATATGTTGTATCATCCATATAAACGTAAATATATAAAACGTTAAACAAGTAGGAGAACAATTATGAAAAGCAACTTCAAATTATCACTTACAACTAAATTTATTTCACTGGTCTTAGCGGCTATTATCAGTAGTTCTGCAACAATATTAGCTGACACCACCATCGCCAGTTCGAACAATAATTATATTGAAACCTTTAATGATATTATAGATACTCCCCCAGTAAAACACTAAATCCAATATTATTCTCTATCCTTATACAATTTTTCATAATAATACCTTTTACACAGCTGACTAAGAAGCCTGCATTTATGAACCTCATTTTTGTAGGCTTCTTTATTTCCATCTGTCTCCATGACATTCCATGCTATATTATACAGATTACTATGAAGCATATTACTTCTTCCTGCCTTAAGCTGTTCCCTTATTATATTTGCTGATATATTG
>JAZQLB010000412.1:0-3319 GCA_045542475.1 Lachnospiraceae bacterium
TGTGGTACTTAAATGATTTTAATCCGTCTGATATTCCAATGTTTCAAACAAAGTTAAGGAAATGTGGGTTTAAGGGGAGATTTGAGACATTTAGTGTGTGAAATGGTAGAGAGCAGAGAAGAAAAATAGATTGAATCCGAAGGTATGATGATATTATACAGTGGATTTATAAGTAGCAATTAGCAATATTGATGTATGTTATGGAATTCTTGAGGATTAGGAATATTAGTGCTAATATATCAATATTGAACTTAATCGAAGGAGAGGACAACCATGACCAATTCAAAGTGTTATTCCATAGATTTAAACAAAGACCTAAGAAAGCAGCTTGAAGCCGAATACACAAAGAAGCTTGCAGGTCTTGCGGAAAAATACAAAATATCCCTAGCTTCAGCCAAGGCAAAGGATGTAATAAATGCCGAGAATGGCAGCAGGGAGACTGCTGAATTTGCGCGTGTGGAATCCGCAGCCATGGAAGAGCTTAGAGATATGTTAGAGCTTCAGGATATTGAGGATTTCTACGATTCAGTAGCAGAATATAAAGCAGCGGCAGAGCTTGCCGGAATAGAAGCCTACGAATATGAGTATGATGAAGAAAATATTGATGAGCTTTTAGATGATGTTATTGATACAATGGCGATAATCAATGAGCGTAATCTGGATATGATTGCATATGCAATGATTAACGAGATAATTGATGACAGCTTACTTTCCCAGGGCGGAGAGCAGTTATCCAAGGAGATAAGCGGTCTTAGAAAGAATATCGCCACAATGCAGTATTCTTATGCAAAACAGGGTGTGCTTAAGGTAACTAATGCAGCAGGTAAGCTGACTGTGGAGCTTAACACAACAGAGGAAAAAGAGGAAGAAGACTTTAATGATTTTTTTGATAAGCTGAAAGGTCTGATGACAGAAAAGGGAATCATATTTAAGCACGAAATCTATAATGTGTAAAAATGCTTGTGTTTCCGTGCTTCCTATGCTATAATAACCAATTGATTGGCACAATTTTATTGAAAAAAGTTGTAATTTAAACATGTATATGTTTTAAGGAGGATTAATTAAATGAGCTTTACAGTAGAAAAGTTAGAAAAGAACATGGCTAAGCTTACAATCGAGGTTGATGCAGCTGAGTTTGCAAAGGGTCTTGAGGTAGCTTACGAGAAGAACAAGAATAAGATTAACGTACCTGGCTTCAGAAAGGGCAAGGTTCCTATGGCTATGATCGAGAAGATGTATGGCGCTGGTATCTTCTATGAGGATGCAGCTAATGCAGTTATTCCTGATGCATACCAGAAGGCAGCAGTTGAGAGTGGTCTTGATATTGTTTCTCAGCCAGAGATGGATATCGTTCAGATTGAGAAGGGTAAGAACTTCATCTTTACAGCATTAGTAGCTGTAAGACCAGAGGTAACTCTTGGTGCATATAAGGGTGTTGAGGTAGAGAAGATTAACGTAGAGGTTACTGACGAGGAACTTGAGGCAGAGCTTAAGAAGGTTCAGCAGCAGAACGCAAGAATCATCACTGTTGAGGACAGAGCTGTTCAGGCTGATGATGAGACAGTTATTGATTTTGAAGGTTTTGTTGATGGTGTTGCATTTGAAGGTGGTAAGGGAGAGAACTATCCTCTTACAATCGGTTCACACTCATTCATCGATACATTTGAGGACCAGTTAATTGGTGCAGAGATTGGTAAGGAAGTAGAAGTTAATGTTACATTCCCAGAGCAGTATCATGCTCCGGATCTTGCAGGCAAGCCGGCTATGTTCAAGGTAACAGTTAAGGAGATTAAGAGCAAGGAGCTTCCTGAGATTAATGATGAGTTTGTACAGGATGTATCAGAATTCAATACAGTAGCTGAATATAAGGATGATTTGAAGGCTACACTTAAGACAAAGAAGGAAAAGGATGCCGAGACACAGAAGGAGAATGCGGCTATCGCAGCAGCAGTAGCTAACGCTTCTATGGAGATTCCAGAGGCTATGATTAAGAGTCAGGCATATAACCTTGCAGATGGCTATAACAGAAGCTTAATGCAGCAGGGACTTTCTCTTGAGCAGTACGTTAAGATGATGGGTATGGAGCTTGATAAGTTCATCGAGACACTTTACCCAGAAGCTGAGAAGAGAATTAAGAATGGTCTTGTTCTTGATGCTATCGCTAAGGCTGAGAACTTCTCTGCAACAGAGGAAGAGGTAGAAGAGGAGATCCAGAACATGGCTTCTATGTACCAGATGGATGTTGCACAGCTTAAGGATATGATTACTGATAACGAGAAGGAGCAGATTAAGGCTGACCTTGCTGTTCAGAAGGCAGTTAAGTTAATCGCAGCTGAGGCAGTAGAGAAATAAATTTAACTATTTTTAAGCATATACAGGCTTTAGAATGGGAGGTTAATAATGAGTTTAGTTCCAGTTGTAGTTGAGCAGACCAGCAGGGGTGAGAGATCATACGATATTTATTCCAGATTGTTAAAGGAGAGAATTATTTTCCTTGGTGAAGAGGTTAATGAGGTAACAGCAAGCCTTGTTGTTGCACAGCTTCTTTTCCTTGAGGCAGAGGACCCATCTAAGGATATCAGCCTCTACATTAACAGTCCGGGTGGTTCTGTAACAGCAGGTATGGCTATATATGACACCATGCAGTACATTAAGTGTGATGTTTCAACAATTTGTATTGGTATGGCAGCCAGCATGGGAGCATTCCTTTTAGCAGGCGGTACCAAGGGTAAGAGAATGGCTCTTCCTAACGCAGAGGTTATGATTCATCAGCCACTTGGTGGTGCGCAGGGTCAGGCTACAGACATTAAGATTGCCGCAGAACATATTTTAAGAACTAAGGAAAAATTAAATAAGATTTTAGCAGCTAACACAGGTAAGCCTTATGAGGATATTTGTAACGATACAGAGAGAGATAACTGGCTTACAGCACAGCAGGCTGTTGAGTATGGTCTTATTGATGCCGTAGTTGAGAAGAGATAATCAATAGTTGGAAGGGGAAGTATCCCCTTCCATTTACTAATTTTTGGAGGGCGTAAGGTCTTCCGGTAGTTTTCAAGGAGGGAACATAGGTGGCAGGACGAAAGGACGACATGAAGCTAAAGTGTTCATTTTGTGGTAAACCACAGGACATGGTAAAAAGATTAATAGCAGGTCCTGGTAACGGGGTGTATATCTGTGACGAGTGTATCGGCGTATGTGCTGAAATCGTTAATGAGGATAATGATATGTATGAGGTTGAAGAGGGTGGCTTTGGTGACATTAACCTTCTTAAACCAAAGGAAATCAAGGCGTTTCTTGATGAATATGTAATTGGTCA
>JAZQLB010000413.1:0-3895 GCA_045542475.1 Lachnospiraceae bacterium
CCCTTGTCTTCCTAAGACCGCTTGGCCTCCGACTTTACTACTGCTGCTTCGGATTCTTCCACTACTTCCACCCCTGCTTGGTCTTGCCATATTATATATCTCCTCTCCTTTGTGTTCCTATTATCTGATATCATCAGAAAATCCGGGCAAAATATCTGCCCGGATTATGCTACACAATTATAAGCTAAATTTCAATAATTATTTCTACTTATTACTGCTGTGGCTTTTCATCATACTTCTTCATAGTGTCCTTAAGCTCAGCCTCAACAAGAGACTCCATTGGAGTATTAAGAATTCTCTCTGTCTCCTCAGCCTCTTCCTTTGCTCGCTTATGCTTAAGCTTAACAAGCTTAATAATAATATATCCACCTGCAATAACTGCTACTGCGATTAATGCATACTTTGCAACATCCTTACCGGTTGTTGACTTATCCATGATTCTGTCAGCGGTTGATGTAAAGGTCTTAACAAACATATCATCACTTGACATATCTGAATACCAATTTTTTTCAAGATATGCCCAGAATACACTGATGGCTTCTGTATCCATTACTGTTTCAATGGCATCTCCACATACCAGTACCTCATCACCTAAATCATCAGGGTTTGCCTCATTAACAAAATATACATACATCAAAGCATACTCATTATCTGCATAGGTTTCATAGATATCAGTAATTGCAACTGCTTCTCTCTCCTCGTAATTTGAACCATACTCAGAGCTGTTATCAAGAAGAATAATGTATGGCTGTACGCCTGTTTCCTCATAGAACTCCTTAAGGCGTCCCTCTGTCTTAGCCTCATTATCAAACCAGCCAAGCTCATCCACAATACAATCGCTATCATATCCGTAGCCTGACTCAATTCGTTCTCTGTCAATAGTGCTTGAAGGAATACTTCCTGAACCAAAGCTTATACCACTGCCACCATAACGTGACGAAGCAATGGAGAATGCAGCAAGCACAATTGCCAATACTATAATAGCTGCTAAAATACTTGAACAACCTGATGACCGTCTCCCACTTGTATACACCACTCTTGTTCTTGGTCTGTGATATCTTGGACCTCTTGGTGGTGGAGGTGGTGGTGGATTATATCCTCTATGCCCTCCGCCATAGCCACCTCTTGGACCGCCTCCAAAGCCGCCACCGCCTCCAAAGGATGAACCTCCTCCCATTGGTCTTGATGAACGACTAGATGATGGTCTTGATGATGAACGTCTGCTACTACTTCTACTACTGCTGCTTCGGCTTCCGCCTCCGCCGCTTCTTCCTCCTCCTGGTCTTGCCATTTACAAATTCCTCCTTACTAATTACTCATTAATATTTAAATTCTTACCAACTAAGCCTATATGACTTCCCTCTGGTAAACCACCCTCTGCATGTCCGATTAACCACTTATTAGTTGCTGTAATAAGCGCATCCTCGCCACCACACTTAGGACAAGCTGCATGCTTCTCCATAAGAGGATAGTTAGTACCTCTAGGTAATACTACTGCTACCTGAAAGCCCTTATTATCCACATCACAAGGAGCGTAGTGTAGTGTTGTTGCATACAATTCCACTGCCGTTCCCTTTGGCACAAAGAAAGCCTCCATCTTAGCTGTGTCATACTTAAAATCCTCTGTTATATCCTGCTGACATCCAAGTACAAGCACTGCATCAGTAGCTGCTACATTAATCTCTGAACTTCTATGATATTCCACTGCATTAAGAAGTACATTATGACCATTGCAGTAGCCTATCTGGATTGGCATTTCACCATAGAACTTGTCTGAAATCTCTGTAAATACAGAAAGCTCCTCAAGTTCCTCGATAGATGGTTCATACACTACCCCCTCAGGCACAGGAGTACTCTCCATTGCCTTAACCAATTCACTAAAATCAATATTGGTAATAACCTTACCATATTTTGCAAAACGCTTATCCGTAACCTTAATAAGCTCCATATTCTAAACCTCCTATACATAGCTGCTGTTGTATACATTTTATATACTATTTCTGGTATTTCTTAATATGCTCTGCAATAAGCTCCGGGTCATCAAAATAATTAATCTTCATTGAAGCCTTAACATCTGCAAGTGTTGCTGCTGCAACTTCCTTAGCTGCCTCACTTCCCTTTTTAAGTACATCATATACATATGCGATGTCCTTCTCATACTCTTTTCTTCTGGCACGAATTGGAGCCAATTCCTCCTCAAGAACCTTATTTAAGAACTTCTTAACCTTAACATCACCAAGTCCGCCTCTCATATAGTGAGCCTTAAGCTCATCAAGGTTAGCATAGTCTGGAAGATACTCTGCAAAATGCTCTGGTCTTGAAAAAGCATCAAGATATGTGAATACTGAATTGCCCTCAACCTTACCCGGATCCTCGACTCTGATATGGTCTGGGTCTGTATACATACTCATTACCTTCTTCTTAACCTCTGCTTCCTCGTCTGAGAGATAGATACAGTTACCAAGTGATTTACTCATCTTAGCCTTACCATCTGTACCCGGAAGTCTCAGACAAGCCTTATTAGATGGAAGTAAAATCTCCGGCTCCACAAGAGTATCACCATATACCTGATTGAACTTACGAACGATTTCCTTAGTCTGCTCAAGCATCGGTAACTGGTCCTCACCTACAGGAACCGTTGTTGCCTTAAATGCAGTAATATCAGCCGCCTGACTGATTGGGTATGTGAAGAAACCAACAGGAATGCTCTCCTCAAAGTTTCTCATTTTAATCTCTGTCTTAACTGTAGGATTACGCTGCAAACGTGACACAGTAACAATGTTCATATAGTAGAATGACAGCTCTGTTAATTCAGGAATCATTGACTGTATAAAAAGTGTTGACTTTGCAGGGTCAAGTCCTACTGATAAATAATCAAGTGCAACCTCTATAATATTCTGTCTTACCTTCTCAGGATTATCTGCATTATCAGTAAGTGCCTGTGCATCAGCAATCATAATAAATATCTTCTCATATTCTCCTGAATTCTGAAGCTCTACTCTTCTTTTAAGCGAACCAACGTAGTGACCTAAATGAAGCTTACCTGTAGGTCTGTCGCCGGTTAAAATTATCTTTCCCATAAAAAAATCTCCTAACTCTATAATAACGCTAAGTATAATATATTACTTTATTGTGGTAAAGTCAAATGCTATTTTGCGCGAGCAATGAGCCATGCACATCTTATTTAATCACCTGCCAAGGGTAGCGGCAAAAGGTGCGATGCACCTGTGATGTGTTATATATGGGAACGCAAACTTGTTTGAGTTCCCATATATAACATATCACAATGCACCAAAGGTGCTTTTGCCGCTACCCTTGACAGGTGATTAAATAAGATGTATACGGCGAACGCCGCGACAATGAGTAAGCTTGCTTACGAATTGTCGACATGGCTTATATACTGTAAATAAATCCAACAGAAGAAGCCGAAGAACTCTCTGCAAACGCCATCTGATAACTTCCTAAGGTAAACTCATAATTTACCATTACTCCTATACTATCATCCTCTTCCTCCTCAGATGAATTCCTAATCTTATTCGTTCTTAGCCTCTGCCCCTCTTCTGTTCTTTCCGGCAATCGCTTATAATCGGCGGTTTCCTTAAACGCACTGACAGTCTCCTGTATTGCTGCCACCATATACTCCTTAACAGGGTCTTTTTTACTGAGTGAACCCATAGCCATTATCTGAATATCTGCCACCTCTTCCTTAGAACGTGCGTGTTTTAACTGCTCCTCCAGCGAACGGCGCTTTATCTCTATACGTACAGCATGAATATAAAGCTCCGGATTATACTGTCTTAAATACTGCATTTCCTTAGCGGTCAGACGTTTGCCGGCTTTGAGCTTTCTTAAAATTTTAGCCTCCATCTCCTTACGCAGCTCCTCCTCATCAGCT
>JAZQLB010000414.1:0-2478 GCA_045542475.1 Lachnospiraceae bacterium
AATGCTCAAGGTAAAACCAATGTGCTGGAAGCTATATATGTGGCTGGAACTACCAAGTCACACAGGGGTAATAAAGATAAAGAGATGATAGGCTTTGACTCTGATGAGGCACATATTAAGCTTACCCTTAAGAAGAATGGAATATCCCGCCGTATAGATATGCACCTTAAAAAGAGTAAGTCAAAGGGAGTGGCAATAGACGGTATTCCAATCAGAAAGGCCGTTGAGTTGCTTGGAATCATTAATATAGTTTTTTTCTCGCCGGAGGATCTTAATATAATTAAAAGCGGGCCGGCGGAGAGAAGACATTTTATTGATATGGAGCTTTGTCAGCTTGATAAAATATATGTCCATAATCTGGCTAACTATAATAAGACTCTTTTACAGAGAAATAAGCTTTTAAAAGATATATCATTTAATCCTTCGCTTGCTGACACTCTTGATATATGGGATATGCAGCTTGTAAATTATGGTTTGGAGATTATTAAGATAAGGCGAGAATTCGTTAAGAAGCTTAACAGTATTATTTTTGACATACATAAAAATTTATCTGGTGATAAGGAAGAGCTTGAGCTTATATATGAGCCATCAGCTAATGAGGATAATTTTGAAGCTCTTATAAGGGAATCAAGGGATAGGGATATAAAGTCTAAGACTACCAATTATGGACCACATAGGGACGATATGAGCTTTTTTGTGGGAGATATGGATATTAGAAAATATGGTTCGCAGGGGCAACAGAGAACCTGTGCCTTATCTCTTAAGCTGTCAGAGATAGAGCTGGTTAAGCAGATTACCAAGGATGTTCCAATTCTACTACTGGATGATGTTTTGTCTGAGCTTGATGCTAATAGACAAAATTACTTACTTAACAGTATAAGTAATGTTCAGACTCTTATTACATGTACGGGTCTGGATGAATTTATAAATAACAGATTTTCCGTAGACAAGCTTTTTAAGGTTGTAGATGGAGCTGTATTTAGTGAAAATTAATGCCAATGGCAGAAAGGTGATATACATGGAAAACAATTACGGAGCTGACCAAATACAGATACTTGAAGGTCTTGAAGCAGTTAGAAAAAGACCGGGTATGTATATTGGTAGTACATCATCAAGAGGTCTTCATCATCTCGTATATGAGATAGTAGATAATTCAGTTGATGAAGCATTAGCAGGTTATTGTAATACGATTGATGTACAGATTAATTCGGACAACTCGATAACAGTACTTGATAACGGAAGAGGTATTCCGGTAGGAATTAATGAGAAATCAGGTCTTCCGGCTGTAGAAGTAGTATTCACCATTCTTCATGCCGGAGGTAAGTTTGGCGGTGGAGGCTATAAGGTATCAGGTGGTCTTCACGGTGTAGGTGCATCTGTAGTAAACGCTCTTTCAGAGTGGCTTGAGGTACAGGTATATAACGATGGTAATATTTATCAGCAGCGTTATGAGAGAGGTAAGGTAATGTATCCTCTTAAGGTGGTTGGAAGCTGTGATAAGGAACTTACAGGAACCAGGGTAACTTTCCTTCCTGATAAGGAGATATTTGAAGATACAGTATATGATTATAATGTTCTTAAAAACAGACTTCGAGAAATGGCATTCCTTACAAAGGGACTTAAGATTATTTTAAGAGATGACCGTGAGGAAAAGAAGGAAAAGACTTTCCATTACGAGGGCGGTATTAAGGAATTTGTAGAATACCTTAATAAGAGCAAGAAGCCTTTATATGAGAATATTATTTACTGTGAGGGTATGGTTAATAATGTGACCGTTGAGGTGGCATTCCAGCATAATGAGGATTATAACGAGAGTGTATACTCATTTGTTAATAATATTAATACTCCTGAGGGTGGTACTCATCTTGCAGGCTTTAGAAATGCTATAACCAAGACCTTTAATGATTATGCGAGAACTAATAAGTTAATTAAGGATAATGAGCCTAATTTATCAGGTGAGGATATAAGAGAGGGTCTTACTGCTATTGTAAGTATTAAGATTTCTGAGCCACAGTTTGAGGGACAGACTAAGCAGAAGCTTGGTAACAGCGAGGCAAGAGGTGCTGTAGATAATGTGGTTACAGAGCAGCATACTTATTTCCTTGAACAGAATCCGGCAGTGGCTAAGATGATTTGTGAGAAATCATTACTTGCTCAGCGTGCCAGAGAGGCAGCCAGAAAGGCAAGAGATTTAACCAGAAGAAAAACAGCCCTTGAGGGAATGAGCCTTCCGGGTAAGTTGGCAGACTGTTCAGATAAGGACCCTAAGAATTGTGAAATTTACATCGTAGAGGGGGATTCAGCGGGTGGTTCTGCTAAATCAGCTAGAAGCCGTGCAACCCAGGCAATCCTTCCACTTAGAGGTAAGATTCTTAACGTAGAGAAGGCAAGACTTGACAGAATCTTAGGTAATGCCGAGATTAAGGCTATGATTACAGCGTTTGGTACCGGTATTCATGATGATTTTGATATCAGTAA
>JAZQLB010000415.1:0-2605 GCA_045542475.1 Lachnospiraceae bacterium
GCAACATATTTTGTTTTTTCTTTCTGAACATCTGGAACAGGAAAAGCTTTTCTATCTGCCTTACCATTTGCATTTGTAGGTATCTTTTCAAGTTCCATATAATATGCTGGAACCATATAATCTGGTAAAACTTTAAATAATACACTCTTCAAATCATCAATATCTATTTGCTTACTTGCAGTATAATAAGCACATAAATTCTTATCACCATTAACTTCAAATACTGTAACAATAGTTTGTTTTATTCCATCATATCTTAATATTGCATTCTCTATTAGCTAATATCGGATTAAGCTGCTTTACAGAGTCTCCCTTTATGGCAAATACAAGGGATGCCACGTGAAGCGGCTGCTCCGAGGTATTAATTATTCTGTAGGACATATCAAGCCATGACTTTCCTGCATAGGCAGTTATCTTTATCTCGAAACGGATGTGGCTGCCCTCTTCACAGCCCTCACCACCGCTTATATTAGTTCCTGCTGCCTTTATTACCGTGCAAAGAGGTCCCTCTTCAATTACCTTCCACTCATCAATATTTACACCATATGTATTACCAAGCCCGTCCTTAAGAACAGGGCCATAGAAATTCTCCTTAACATATGACTTACCGCCATAATTAAGGCTTTCAAAGACATTCTCTGAATAATTCTTAACCGAGAAGCTTACTGCACCTGTATCAATGCTGATTGCACCATCCGCCTTTTTGAGGCTGATGCCTGCCACAGTATTCTTCTCATCAGAGGTTACTGTCACATCGGCATTACCCTTACTCTCCTTATAATCTGCCTCATCCAGATACAGCTCAAATTCCTTCTTATCATTTCCCGGCAGAGTACCCACAAAACGTACAAATAAAAACCTTATAGAGCCATCCTCATATCTTGCCGTAACCTTAACCTGTGTGGCAAGTCTTACCTCTCCATCCATTACAAACACACTGTCCGTACTAAAAAGACGACCCTTTTTAACAGGAACTGCCACCCACATATGCTCATTTGTTCTCTCATATCTGTAGAGTTTGTCCAAATATAATTTTACCATACCTTCTCCTTCCCTTATGCACCCGTTTTAATCTTACTCTTTTTCCAAATATTCGTTCTGTATAAAATATATAAAATAAGCGATGATATCGCATTACTTACAACCACCGAGAACCATACGCTTCTCACACCCATATGAAATACATTCTCACATATATATAATGTCAGAAATCTGAACACCCATAATCTGGTAGCATCCACTGCCATATTAATCTCCGTATGTCCCGTTCCCTGAAACAATCCTGTTGTAGTATTATATATACCATTTGTCCAACAGCATGCCGCCATAATGCTTAAGAAATCTGCCGCCATTGCCACAACACTGGCATCATCTGAAAATATACTTACTATGGATGTAGATATCTTATCCGTTGACAAAATCATGCCGCCTACAAATAAGAACGCCACACATATACTTCTTGATAAAATGTAGCCCTTCTTAGCCCTGTCAACCTGCTTGGCTCCCATATTCTGCCCTACGATAGTGGCAGTTGCAGAGCCGATACCATTAGACGGCAAAGTAATAAGTCCATTAACCTTATTACCTATTCCGTATGCCGCCATAGCCTCTGTTCCGTAAGCATACACATTCCTGCTCATTAAAAGAAATCCAAGCTGCATGGTGCTTCCTCCTATTGCCGTTGGAAGACCTATTCTTAAAATATCCTTTATCATATCCTTTTTAAAACGGAAATTCTTATAGCTTATATACACACCCTTACTTTTCCTTGTAAGTGCCCATAGTGCGATAGCCGCTGCCGGAACCTTTGAAAGCAGTGTGGCAAGTGCCGCACCCACAACGCCCCATTTAAACACCACCATAAATAACGGGTCAAGCACCATATTAATCATAATACCCAGCAAATTAAGAAGCATAGGCTTCACTGTATCGCCCTGTGCCTGATTAATTGCCGCAAATATATTAATGGTAAACAGAAAAGGCATATCAAGAATTACAATCTGCAAATATTGTCTGCTATAGGTAAAAATATTACCTTCCGCGCCAAGCCAGCCCACAATCCCCGGTGTAATCACAAAGCACACGCCCGCACACACAAAGGCAAATATCATAGCACAGGCATATATCTGACTTGCCATGGACTTAGCCTCTTCCTCCTTTTTGGCTCCAATATACTGGGCAATCAGCACCGCTCCTGCCACAGTTATACCTGTACCAAAATTAAGAATAATATTCTGCACCGGAGTTACCAGATTAATGGAAGCTAACTCCTCCTTACCAATCTGCCCCAGCCAGTATGTATCCGTAAGATTATACATAGTCTGCAAAAAGCTATTAATTACCACCGGAATGGCTAATGACAATATTGCCTTAAACATATTTCCATTTAAAATCAAATCCTTATTAAATCGCTTAGACATAATCCGCCCTCTTTTCATCACATAGTTAAATAGTACTACATTTTAAATGTAATAACAACCTTATATATTGATTATTTTTATGTTTTTTACAGAAAAATTGACTTTTGCTATGAATACATGCTAATATTAGATTACAGTAATTATGGAGGTTATTATGATTCTAAGTGATAAGAAAAAAGATTTTG
>JAZQLB010000416.1:0-3965 GCA_045542475.1 Lachnospiraceae bacterium
AAGAAGCAGTCACTACCTGCTTAACAATAATTGTACACTCAGCTACAATATCATTACCATCCATTGATGTTGCATATATCTTACATCTACCAACACTAACTGCCTCTACATCTCCGTCATCATATACCTTAGCAATCGATGGATCTGATGATGTCCACTTAATCTTCTTAACTGTAGCATTCTCCGGTTTAACAGTTGCATTAATATGTATTACATCACCGATATACATCGTTACCTTTGATTTATCAAGTATAATGCTTGTTACCGGTTCAATAACCTGAATAATACATGAATCACTTACACCACTTCCATCAGCCGCAGTTGCGGTTATAACTGCATTACCATAGCTGATACCATAAATTACACCATTCTCATCAACCTTAACTATATCAGGATTGCTTGATGACCAGATAAGCTTCTTATCTGTTGCAGTCATAGCTCCAACCTCTGCTGACATTGTGTAAGTATCTCCGATATTAAGATATCTGAATTCATCTGCCAGCTCAACTGTTGAAACATACTCTTTAACAACAATAGTACATTTCTGCGTCAATTCGCTCTCAACTGTGGTTACAATAATCTCACATACACCACCACTGACAGCAATAACAACACCATTCTCATCAACTGTCGCTACATCCTCATCACTTGACCAGAATGTAACTGCCTTATTAGATGCCGTTACCGGTTCTACAGTAGGAATAAGAACAAATCTTGTACCCTTAACCATATTCTGATTATAGGTATTTAAAGATAAACCGGTTACAGGTTCTAAGACATTAACAACACAGGAAGCTGATATACCTGTTGCCGGATTGGTTGCTGTAATTACACACTGACCAACCGAAACTGTTGTTACCATACCATCTGCTGATACAGTTGCAATTGTCTTATCACTGGTTGTCCACTTAATTGTCTTATCCGCTGCATCCTCAGGAAGTGCAGTTGCATTAAGGTAGAATACTGTGCCCTTTCTTACTGTCATCTCCGTCTGGCTAATCTCCATTGAGGTAACAGGCTGTAATACTGTTATATTACAGAATGCAATATAACCACCATCATGTGTCTCTACAAATACAGTCGCACTACCGCTTCCCACTGCTGTAAGCAGGTTCTCAAAGGTACTTGAATTCTCTACCTGAACAACCTCCGGATTAGAAGATGTCCATACCATTGATTTATCATAAGCATCCGCCGGATTAACCGTAGCTGTAAGTCTGTAAGTATCACCCACATTAAATGTCAACTCACTCTTATCAAGCTTAATACCCTGAACATCCTGTGCAATTTCAAAGTAACAGTATGCCGTTACACTCGGATCAACTGCTGATGTTGCATAAATATATGTATTACCAGGAGCAACATATGTTACAAGACCTGTATTAGGATCGACCTTTGCCACCTTCTCATCAAGTGAAGACCAGATAACTGTCTGATCTGCTCCGCCTGTAGGAGATTCTACTGTAGCCTTAAGCTGATACTGTCCGAGTGACATATATGATAATACGCTTGTATCAGATAAAGTAATAGACGTCGGTGCTTCTGTTACCAATACATCACAGGTTACAATCTGATTACTGTCAGCTGAATATACTGTAATTGTGGTCTGACCCAAAGCATTCGCCCTAACCTCACATGACTGCGTTACACCCTCTGTTACCATTGGAGTAAGTGCAATAATCTGTTCTCCTGATACAGTCCAGATAAGCTCTGTATTATCCGGTACATCATTATTACTATACTGCAAATATGCATACATGGTTATTACCTCACCAAGTTGCATTGTCAGATAATCCCTTCCCTGCTGTGGCTCACTAAGTGTAATACCATCTACCGGAACGGTTACGGTTACCTTAATTGTTGCAATCTTAACAATACCATCAACAATCTGTGTACAGGTAATTGTTGTATTACCCTTAGTAACACCAGTAATCACTGCATTAAGCGAACCCTCAAGACTTGAATCATCCCATGTTACTGTTGCTATCTCAGGATTAGCACTTGTCCATGTGACATTAGAACCGATTAGTGGGTCTGTACAGGTTGGAACTGCTGTTACGCCAACAGAAGAACCCGAATTAAGGGATACGAAATCCGTTGAAACTGTCAGTTTATCAATAACCGTAATCTTACAAATCAATGGATTAGGCTCTTCTACCTTATTACCATTATCATAATAACCTACATATACATAGACCTCTGCTGTACCGGCTGCAATTGCCTTGAATACACCATTGTCATTAGTCTGAGCAATAACACCATCATTGTTATACATCTGATATGTTACGTTAGATGGGAATGCTGATGTCTGAATTGGAATATCATCACCAACACTAACAATAATGTCACTTTCAAAATATGAGTCAAGAGGAACCTCTACCCTAATTGAATCTGCATATTCTGTAAGCAGATTACCATTAGCATCGTAGCTCTCTGCCATAGGTCTACAGCTGGCATAAAGAGTTGTTATACCTCTGTATTCACCGGTAATAACACCGCTGTCTGATACATCCACTACTTCAATAACGTCTGCATTCTTAAGTATCTCTCTCTGATAATCCTCATATGTCCAGAAATATACACTATATTCTCCCACAGAATCCTTATATCCAAAATTACCATTCAGAATATTTGTATCACTCTCTGAAAGATTATATATAGCATCCTGTTTAATTGTAAGACCCGTGGTACTTATATTTGAATTAAACTTAACACCCACATACACAACCTCTGGAATTGAAGCCGATACCCTCTCATCTACAGTCGCCGATATCTTTGTCTGACCTGCACCAAGTACTGTGAATGTACTCTTGGTTGTCGTAGTTGTAACATCCTCAACATGTGTCAACACATTAGGATTATATTCAAAAATAACCGGATGGTACTGTGTACTTGCATAAGTAAAACCATTAACATCGTATGTATAAATATATCCGTTATAATTAACAACAAACGACTTATCTGCTGAATCTGTGTCAAATATGGTATCACCATCATTAAAGTTTGCTGACATTACAAGCGGAACAACAATCTCAAGCGGTGATGATGCAGTCGCACTTACTGTCTCTGTATGACTTGTTCCATCAGAATCAACATAAGTATATGTATCATTATATGATGCTGTCAGCTTAGAAACACCTGCACCTAATGCTTTAATCTTAATTGTATCACCTCTGCTGGTATCCTCTAAATCGTACACAACAGGATAGATTAAATCATCAACCTTCTCCCATGTTACCTTATCAGCATCAAATCCACTGTAATTATCCGGTAATCCTGTATAAGCCTTAACCTGAGCATATATATCACTTGGACTACCGCCGCCTGCAGGAACCGTAAAATTACCATTCGGCAAATGTATTACAAATGCAAAGCTTGTATCCGCATTAACATATACGGCCCATCCAATGGATGCAGCCGACACAACGACTAATACAGATAATGCAATCCAATATTTTTTAAGTATTGTTTTAATTTTATTCATTCAGGTCCCTCATTTCCGCAGACTATATCTTGGGGTTAGCCACAGACATCCATCCACTATATAGTATATAAAATGTGTTCTACACAATATTAGACTTCACGTATTATATCGACATCATCTCATATAAACTTTATAATAAATGGACAAAAAAATCAAGAAATTTTAATAAAAAATTCCCTGATTTCCACAAAAATTTCTGAAACCAGGGAATGTTTTTTCTTATTATTGATTATCTCTGTACTCTACCAGAAGCATCGCCACCTGCAAGTGTCTCAACTTCCTTTCTAGATACAAGGTTGAAGTCTCCAGGAATTGTGTGCTTAAGAGCTGAAGCTGCAACACCGTACTCAAGAGCATCCTTGAAGTTCTTTCCATCGAGGAATCCACAGATTGTACCACCTGCGAATGAGTCACCACCACCAACACGGTCTACGATTGGGTGGATGCTGTATGTCTTTGAGTGATAGAACTCCTTTGTATC
>JAZQLB010000417.1:0-10230 GCA_045542475.1 Lachnospiraceae bacterium
GCTAACATACCACCCATGGTACGGAAAGATGATAATGACTGACGATCATCCGGTTCTGCAGAGATTGCAGATGCCATTGCACCATACGGAATATTAATAGATGTATAGAAAATAGAACCCCATAAAATATAAGTAATAAAAAGATACGCAACTTTAGCCCCCATTGACCAGCCTGCAATTGCACTCTGATATACCAAGAATGAAGCTACTGCTACCGGTACGCACATTCTGCGAATCCATGGTTTGAATTTACCTACGGGTGTCATCTTACTTCTGTCGCAAATACGACCCATAGTAACGTCTGTGAATGCATCCACGATACGTGCTGCCATCATAATAATCCCTACGATTGCAGGATCGATACCATAAATATCCGTACTAAATTTCATTAAAAAGCTTGAGGATAAAATGAATGTGAAGTCATTACCGAAATCACCAAACAAATATCCCATCTTGTCACGGATACCAAAAGGTCTTACTTCTTTCTTTGTACTCATAAACAAACCCTCTTTCTTTAAAATAATTGATAGTTATGCTGCACAACCCTCGTGCATTTATCTGATACTTTTATACTATCAGACCGTGACATATTGTGTGAGTAATATTTTTGTACAATGTCGTATTTTTTTTGTTGTGTATTGATTTTATATAAAAATTGTACGATAATAGATAAAAATAAGACTATTAACTCAGGAGGTTAATATGATATTCGAAGCAGAACTAACCTTTACCAGACGATTATTAGAAAATTTCCATATCAAATCAGTACTTGTAACAGACGACATATCCGATGCCTCAATAATTGACTATGGTCTGAGAAAGCTGTTTGGCATGGACCGGGAATATATGAATTTAGGTGCCTTTCTAGGCTTTAATGTAGCTCCTAACACAATATACAAGATGCAGGATTTATTTCATTGCACCTATCTGATTCTTCGCCTGCCTGATATAATTCCGGCCACAACACTAATAATCGGTCCCTACACCACCATAAGTCTTACTAAAAATCTGCTTATGCAGCTTACGGAAAAATACGAGATTCCCCCCAATATTTTCAATACCATACAAAAATACTTTGACAATGTCCCTTATGTAGAAAATGACAATTCCCTTATGGTATTAGTTAATACCTTAGGAGAAAAGCTGTGGGGCGATATGAAGAATTTTTCCATTGAGCTTATTGAGCCGGTTCCAACTATAGATAAGATATCTACGCTCATTCAATCCGGACTTCAGGATCATGAAAGTGCCACCATCGGAATGCAGGCAATTGAGACACGTTATGCTGTTGAAAACCAGCTTATACAAGCCATTTCCCAAGGTCTGAACCATAAAGCTGAGCTCTTAATAAGTGATGTCAATATCAACCGTTTTGAACAACGTGCCGCAGACCCTATCAGAAATATGCAGAACTATTCAATCATCATGAATACCCTTTTTAGAAAAGCTGCCGAGGCAGGCTCCGTACATCCGCTTTACATTGACCGGTTATCTTCCGACTTTGGCAGAAAAATCGAATCTATCACCTCCTTAGAAAGCGGCACCAAACTTCAAAGGGAAATGATTCACAAATACTGTCTTCTTGTGAAGAATCATTCCATGAAAGGATATTCTCTATTGGTTCAAAAGGTTATAACCCTTATTGATTCTGACCTTACCGCAGATTTAAGCCTTAATGCAATATCCAAACAGCTTAATATTAATGCCAGCTATTTTTCCAATTTGTTTAAAAAGGAAACCGGAAGTACGCTCACTGAATATGTGAATAAAAAAAGAATACAGCAGGGAATTTTACTGCTTAATTCCACCACCCTGCAAATACAAACCATAGCTCAGTACTGCGGAATATCGGATGTTAATTATTTTACCAAGCTCTTTAAAAAACAGATAGGACAGACGCCAAAGGAATATCGTGAGAAATTTTTGCACGGCTCTTGATTATAACAATATATATCCTATAATGCCAATAGCGAAACCAAATTACCGTCCGCGCTGACACCAAAAGAAGCCCCACGAGTGGTTGCTCGTGGGGCTTCTTGTCTAGTTATTTAGAATGACAAGACCATACCATCAGGCTTATTACCGTTTATTCCGTATAACTTCTACTGTTTTATCTGCTTCCCCGTATGGTCAATCGTATAACCATCCTTATATATCAGCTCCGCCACAGTAGCAAAGGAATACCCCTGCTCCTTAAGATTAGTAATAAGAGAGTCAAGTGCATCCGCCGTATATTTTGCTCCGTTGTGCATTAAAATAATTGCACCATTGTCAAGTGCCTTGTGCTGACATACAGTTTTTATTATGGAATCCACACCGTAGTCCTTCCAATCGAGACTGTCCACTGACCACTGGATAACATAATATCCGCAAGCCTCAACTCCCTTTATTACCGCATCGTTATAATCTCCATAAGGAGGACGGAACAGACACATTTCGTAACCCGTAAGCTCCTTGACCTTATTATGTACGGTCATAATTTCCTCTTCAATCTCTGAATCGCTAAGCTTTGTCATAAACTTATGATTCTCGCTGTGATTGCCAAAGGCATGACCTGCCTCAATAATACGCTTTACGTCATCAGGATAGCTCTCTACCCATCCTCCTGTGGCAAAAAAAGTCACCTTTACATCATGCTTGGCAAGTATGTCAAGAATCTGCTGCGTATCCGCATTTCCCCATGCAGCATCAAAGGTAAGGGCAACCACCTTTTCTTCCCTTTCCACACAGTATATCGGTAATTCCTTTTTCATGCCGCCAGTTGCTGTGGATATAATTGTAGGTACTGCAATTATCGCACCTAGTATGGTCAGTGCACACAAAGCAAGGGTGATATGTATTCTGTATTTTCTGATATGTACAGCCTTATCTTTTATAGCGGCTGATATATTATTTTTAAGCATAAAAAACTCCCGGCAAATATATTATGCTTATATATATGCCGGGAATTTTTGTGATATTCATTTCGAAAATCCTCTTACCCAAAATTCAAAGCAACAAATATCCACAATGCAAATCCCACAGGAAAAACTATCAGTATAGTCAAAACCATTCCCACTATAACTAATACATCCTCTTTCTTTTTCTGCTTTGCGTATTTCTCAAGCACTTCACTTGAAGCATTCCTTAACTGCTCAGCTTCTCTGTTTCCAACCTCAGCCTCTTTAATTCTCCCCAATGCTCATACTTAATGGTCAGATTTGTGCTTAAAATAAAGAAAACTATAGCCACTACTATCCATATTAAGCCCTTAACTGCTTTCCCCTGCTGAAATGAGTTAAAAACAGAACCAACACAACCTATTCCCAGCATGTAAATTACCATATCCATCGCAAACCCCATTATGGTAATGCCCAGACACCCCTTGTAGGACTTCATCTGATACTTAACTGCTGCCATAATATTTAATAACATCTCTCTCCCCTATCATAATAAAATCTATTTAGTGAACATCTCTATAAGGAAATCCACAATTTCCTTTAACACCTTATATTCGCCGCTATTTTTCACAGCCTCATCACCCTTCTCATAATCAAGAAAGGACATATACTGAAAAAATGCTGAAATCACAATATCCATTCTATACTGCTCCCTGCTTACCTTAAACAGTGGATTCTTCACCATCTCCTCATAATAGCTGTTAAAGAAGCCCTTCTGCGCCTCTTCACATATATTGAATTCCTGCTTCTCATTAGTAACCAATGCAAATCTGGAAATATCAATAAAATAGGGATATATTGCTGCAATCTCCCAATCAATAAAATAAGTTTTATCTCCGCCTACAATCACATTAATCGGTAACAAATCATCATGCACAAGAGTATGCGGAACCTCAAAAAATCTCTTTTTTACCGGCTCCCATATTATATCAAGGTCAGAAAAATACGCCTCAAGACTGTTATAATATCTCTCAATATATTTGTTAAAATAATTTTCGGCAGCCTCAGTAGGACTACCCTCAGTCAGATAAAAGCTCTGAATTCCGGCTAAATCCGCACCAACCTGCTTAGCAGTCTCCACATCACAATCCCTTGCATCGACACCCTCCACGAATTCCATAAGTATGTACACATCCTTATCATGGCGGACACAGTCGTACACCTTTGGCACTGAAAAATCCTTCCCCGCAAAATATTTATCATATACCCTTTTATCACGAAGGCGCTCATCACTTTTCTTCATAAATGTAAGCCTTCCCTTGTCATTTATAAGATATGTATTATATATCTTGTCAAAACGGGTATCGATAAATCGCACAATATTTGCATTATCTGCTATTCCCAGCTTATTTAATATAGGCTTAATTGCCTCTTTTTCCTCTACCGTTACCTCTCTGTTTTCTGTCATAACATCTCCTGCCTGCTACCTCGCACATATCACTTAGATAGCCGCTATTCCGTAAAATCAATATCATACCTGGTTCCGTGATTTAATAGCACACCATCGGCAAGTTTTATGCGAAGAATACAGGTATTTTTATCCTCCTCATTGGTATGTCCGTTATTATACCACTCTGCAAAAGCTTCCCTTAGCTTGTCAGCTAATTCTTTATTCTGCTCGTCACGAATCCATCCCAGATTCTCACCAACTCCATGGGCAGTAAACCAGTCTCCACAGATGGCTACTGTAGGGCACTTTTCGATTTGCTTCATTTTATTTGAAAGCGCGTATGTAATGGTGTAAAAGGCACCATTTTCGTAATAGCTGTTTACTGCTCGTACATGTGGCGCTGCACCATCTATAGTTGCAAGAGCTATCAGATTGTCATGCTTAAAGCGTTCATCCATTATCTTTTGTACTTCTGCTGTCAATTTTGTCTGCATACATGTACTCTCCTTAGTTAGTTTATAAAAGTCTCACACAACCACTCGCAATAAGCCTCCCACTCCTCAAGGTGCGGATAATGTGCTGAGTTCTCAAATATTACCATTTCCTTAATACCTTCACCGGTCAGACTGTTAAGATATTCCTCTGCCGCCTTTGGTGAAGTCATACCATCATATTTTCCCATAACAAAATATACCGGGATATTAAGCTCGCTAACACGCTCGGTAATAGGATTTTCCATTGCTTCCATAGTAAGACCATCCTGATATTTTAAAACTGCTGTATAAAATCGAATGGCATCCATTAAATTGTATTCTGTTCCAAATAAATACCCCTTCAAATAATCTCCATTCTCATCAATACGCCTTGCCGCCAAGCCATATTTACGCACATACTGACGAGGTGTAATCATCTTACCGTCTGCTATGGACGGTGCAAGCTCACTTAGGCACTCCACATCCTTTTCATTTCCGGCAAGCTCCGCTGCCTCAATACATAATTCCAGATTGTTAAGCTCACTTGCAATACTGTCTGACATCTGACCTATTCCAATATATGCCTGATATAAATCCGGCTCCTTTGCTGCTGCAAGGGTGGCAATATAGGTTCCAAAGGAATGACCAACTAATATCACCTTTTCCTGCCCTAAATAATCCTCCACATATTTAGTCAGCTCAATCAAATCCTCCATATAGGTATCTGTCGTAACCGAAGAATAATCGGTTCCGAATTTATAAGACTTTCCGCTTCCTCGCTGGTCATAGTGAACTATGGTAAAATACTTTTCAAGCTCCGTCTGGTATTTCCTTGCATATGGAAGCTCCGAACAGCATGGTCCTCCATGCACAAACAGAATAACAGGATTATTAATATCACAGCCCCTTATCAGCACCTGAATATCAGCACCATTAATCTCTACCATCCTTAGTTCGCTTATACTATTGTCGCCTGGGATTTTTGGTGTATATGTAGGTCTGAACAAGCATACCAAAAGCAGTACAAGAATTATAATCCCTGCTATTTTTAACCCCTTAATTATTTTACCCTTCATCCTACTCCTCCACAATTACCTGACACACCTTCATAGCCTCAAGTGCATTTCTATGACTCTCAGGAGTAACACCTGCACAACAGCTTGCATCCACAATAAGCTCAACCTCCGGCAAAAATGCCTTAGTAACCATTACATTGGAAATAACACATATATCAGTGCATAAGCCCACAAAGGTAATGCTCTCTATCTTCTCCTCCTTATCAGCAGCCATAAGTACCTTTGGAAGCTCAGAAGAACCAAAGGTCACCTTATCTACAGGCTCCTCTTTCACATATGGCTGTAGCTCCTTACATATCTGCCAGCCGTCAGTTCCCTTAATACAATGAGGCACCGGCAGATTATGCCCCTCCTGTGTATTCATATAATCCTCAGTATGGGTATCCCTTGTAAAAATAACCCTGCCATCAAACTCTGCTACCCTCTTAACCACATTAGGAACTATTGAAACTGCCTCCTTGGTTCCAAGTGCTCCGTCAATAAAGTCCTTCTGCATATCCACAACAACTAAAATATTCTGCATAATTTTCCACATTCCTTTCTAAGTTAATTCACATCAGCTTAAGCATCCACAATTCTATAATAAGCTCAGAAAAACATCCGCTAACCACATTTTAATTCAAATCAAACTCAAACACAATGATACTATTGGCACGGCATATATAGCTCTCTGAAATTTGCTCTAAGCTTTCTGTTACAGGCAATACCTTATATGGCTCTGCATGGGAATTCTCTGCCTCCGGCTCTGCACACAAGACAGTCATACTCCCTGAAGCCACAGCTCTGTCTATTTCCAATGTCAGGCATTCATCCTGTGAACTTACATTAACCACCTTTACATACAGCTTATTTTCCGCCATGGTTGCCGACACATACATTCCCTTATTTTCCTCAGTCTGTACCTCCACCAGCTTATCCCCATAATTATTAGAAAACAGCTTCTGTACATAATAGCTTGGTGTTCCGTACACACCTTCCTTGTCAAACCATATCAAGTCCGGCTGCCACTGATTATGCCCTGTTCTTGCAAAAAGCGGTGCATAGCACGCCATCACCACATGGTCTGCATTTTTCTCCACTCCGGTTAAAAATGCTGCCTCACAAAGTGCCGCATAGAAATTATTCTTTCGCTCTTCTACTCTGCCACCAGTATGTACCGCATACTCTCCCGCAAATACCTTTGGCAGGCTTCTGTCATAATCATCGTATCTGTTTACATTCTCAAGAAACCATTCCGGAGACTTATAAAAATGCTCATCTACCGCATATGCCTTTTCCTTATTCTCTGACATCCACTTATACGCAAGGTCAAAATGCTCACCCTCCGCCGTCCAGCCGGCACTTGTAATAAGCTTAATATCAGGGTATACCTTATTTATCCTGTCTGCAAATATCTCATATCTCTCAAAGTACTCCATTCCCCACTGCTCATTACCAATACCTATGTACTCCAGATTAAAAGGCTCCCTATGCCCTAATTCAATTCTCTTTTTACCCCACACGGTACTCTCATCACCATTTGCAAACTCAATCAAATCAAGAATATCCTGTATCCACGCATCCAGCTTATCAAGCTCCACATGCAAGCCCTCATGCCACTGGCAGGTCATACCTACATTCATTACAGGCAAAGGCTTAGCCCCAATATCCTCACATAAAAGGAAATACTCATAATATCCCAGCCCAAAGGACTGGAAATAATCCTCACTGTTACCGCCAAGCCACTGATATTCCTCCATTTGCCAGCGGTTCCAGTCAAGTCGTCTCTCCTCTCTAGGACCAATGGTGTCCTTCCACTGATACATATTTGTATAGCTTCTGCCCTCCACGATGCAGCCGCCCGGAAAACGCATGAACCGTGGCTTAAGCGCTCCTAGCGTATCCACCATGTCACTTCTTAAGCCATAGCCTGTTACATTCTCAGGTAAAAGAGAGATAAATTCAAGCTCTGCCATGCCGCCTTCTGCCAGCTTTATTTCAAGAAATGCTTCCCTACAATCAGCCTCTCCCATCATGGTAAGCTCATATTTCTTCCACTCCTTACTACGGATTGTTATATTTCCTTTGGCATATACTACGTCTCTAACTGAAATGACTATTTCAAGCTCTGTTTCTGCCTCTGCTCTTGCATATACTGAAAAGTTATAACGACTGCCACACTTTACTGCTACCCCCTCCCTGCAAAAGCCAAGATTTCGAATTCCTGCTCCTTTAATGCCGCTTATTCGTGCGTAGTTAGTGTGGGTACTATTAAGCGGTTCTATAGAAAGAATATCGAAAGTCGCATCGCCCACAAGCTCCCAGCACATTTTTCGCTTATCAGTAATCCCGTCCCTGTCAAAATATTCAAATGAATTGTTCGCTACCAGCTCTCCATATATTCCGCCGTCTGCTCCGTAATTGATATCCTCGAAAAATATTCCGTAGAGGTCGGGGCTTATTTCTTTGATTATGTTTTTTGTATTAATCTGTAGCCTTCTCATAACGCTCTCCCTAAATGAAATATTACTATAAACTGATTTTCATAAGCCAATTATATCATTGTTCTGCCAATAGTCCATATAAAAATCCCCACACAAAAAGCTGTACCACTACAATCAAATGTAATAGTACAGCCTGATTTCCCTCTATTCTTCTAATATAGCCTCTATCAGCTCTGAATCAGCTATTAAACAGCTTCCATCATAATATTTAAAAATAAGAACATACTCCTCATTTAAAGTTCCAACATATGCTTCAACCATATTATCGGCAGAAATAAAATTTGCTTCAAGATTTGCCTGTGGAATAGTATTCTTTCCAACCCATTTTAACTCTCCAAGCATTATCAGATATTCGAGAGCATTATGTTTAATGTATGTATCATACTGCCATCCCTCAATATCTTCAACCAAAATAATCTCATACACCCTATCATTGTGCATCAACATATTAGGTAATAGTCCCTCGATAGCTTCCTCTTCGATACTTAATTGTGTTGATTGTGCTTGTATTGTTGTCTCTTCAGGCAGGACTTCTTTACTTCTGCATGCGGATAATAGAAATGTGCATATGCATATGGCTAGTATTATTCTCTTCACTATTTCACTCCTTAATATATTGTTTTATACCATTCAGTAAAAGTAATTCCATATGTTGTAACATATAAAAAATCATCCGGATTGTCTACTACTGAAATAGGCTGTGCCGCTGATATTATTTTATCAGTATTTGAATCTCTTAATGTATATACAAGAACACTTCCATCATAGTACGAACCTATCAACAAAAGTGCATGATTAAATCCCTTACCATCAGAAACAGCTATATACACCGTTTTTTTCTCCGACAATAAAGAATATACTCTCGGATATATCATTCCTGATGCCTGATGGGTTGTATTTCTACCATACAATTTAAATGCTGCCTGAACCCAATATTCATTTCCAATCGGTAATTCTCCATGAAAATATGAGGAATTAATGCACTGATTATATACATCTTCTGCTGTTTTTACCACACCTGTTCTATATTGATAATCCATCGCAACAGATGCAGCCCAACAAACACCCGAACCATTAATTGTTTCATTACCTACAAATGGAACCGATAATGATGTTACTTCCGGATTACTTCTTGCCTTCTGGTTTAATACTATTTTCTTAAACACTATATGTGAATATGCAGGATTATCTATACATACATCCATACTTTCCACATCATTTTTAAATATAGCATAACCACCATTAATATAATATACTAAAATATCATCCTGCTCATATATTGCTAAATTTATTTCCTCACCGCAATCATTGAATACAGCTACATCACAGTCGAAACTTGATATATACTCATCATTACATCTTTGCACTATCATTTTAGCAACAATTTCTTTATCAGACTTTACCAAATATACATTTTTTTCTGTCTCATTTCCATCACTATCTAATACATTAACTGCCTGACTAATATATAATTCCGATGTATCAAGACCATTAATATTCATATATGCATTTAAAACAGTTAAAATATACTCATTTTCCTCCGACTGAGCCTGAGCAGGAACCACAAATACAGCTAAACATAGCATTGAACTTATTACCATTATTAGTGCCACTATGCACTTAATTCTATTCTTCATAATATAAACCTCTCAATATAAAATTAAATTTTATAAGTTCTATCTTTTTCAAAAGTAATTACTTACACAACCACACTACCATACTAAATCAGTCAAAACAAGTGACAGAGTTGTAATCAAAAAATTACAACTCTGTCACTTGTTTTTAATAACACAGCCCAATTATAATCATAGATATAAATAATAATTTTTAAGGAGACTTATACCGTGAGAAAAAAAATATTAACACTTT
>JAZQLB010000418.1:0-17716 GCA_045542475.1 Lachnospiraceae bacterium
TATACCTTTCTATTCTTTATTTTTTAATAGTCTTCATTTCATTATAATTTCAAATCAACAATAATAATTAACTTAGTCTAATAAATAGCGTTTTTTGATTTCTAATACATAAGATTATCTTTTTCATATACAAACTTGCAAATCATATTATATCATATTGAAAGTTCATTTTCAATTTCACTTATATGCCCATTTCCACTCAACTAATAGTTGAATATTTATTTCTTTTTCAAATATCAGGTTATTGCAATTATTGGCACGACAATATTAAAATAAATTTAGTTAAGAAGAGGAGGATTAGACATGGAAAATAATGTAGGTTACTATATTGCACAAAAAAGAAAAGAATTAGGCTATACCCAGCAGCATCTGGCAGAAAAACTGAACATTTCATTTCAGTCAGTATCAAAATGGGAAAACGGAACATCCACACCGGATATTACGCTGCTTCCACAGCTTGCACATATACTCAACACCTCAGTTGATGCGTTAGTGGGATATAATCATCTTCCCCAGCGGTGTGTTTCATTACACTACACTTAACAGGCGAAAAAACCTTATTGATAATTTAAAGGAATGTACTTCTCTCCATGGAATAAATGCAATCAATGTATTTGCAAGCAAGCCCTTTATAGAAATTGCCCCTGATATGGAGGATATAGAAAAACAGACTGAAGCCTTGTATTCCGATGAGCTTTTTAATTATTACCATGACTGGCTGTTTCATAAAAATGATGAAATCATCTTTGATTGTAATAGCGGCAACATTCCGCATAAACATTGCATGGATGTATTAATAGCCGAGAAGATGTAATATCAATCCCAAAGACTTGTCACATGAAAAGGAGAATTAATTAATGAGAATACCAGATTTTCATATACATTCATGCTATTCCCCTGACTCAAAAATGAAGCCTGACGAAGCAGTTAAAGCTGCCATAAATGCAGGTATTACTGATATGTGCTTTACAGAACATATGGATTTAGGACATCACTTAAATTCATTCAATCGCATTCCTGCTTTTGAAGAAATGTACGCATCCATCAGCAAGCTCCGTGAACAATTTCCCAACATCAACATTCGTTAGGGACTTGAAACAGGCTACATTCCTACAACAGCAAGACAGACCGCCCAAGTAATCCCCCAACAGAATTTTGACTATGTCCTGCTAAGCACCCATTGCGTAGATGGCTTAGATTGTTACCTTCCAGCGTCCAAACGTAGAAGAGATAAAACAACAGCCTACACAAGATATCTCGAAACCCTATATGAATCCATATCCGATAGCACCCTATCAGACAGCTACGACTGCATCGGTCATATCGAATATATAGCCAAATGCAACCATTACCAAGACAATGCCATGCCACCTTTTCCCTCAATTATTTGATACAATACTATCTCTAATCATAAAAAAAATAAAAGCATAGAGGTCAACACCTCCGGCATAAAAAGAGCCGGTCACGTTCTCCCCCACCCAAGCATCATCCGTAGATATCATGAGCTTGGAGGACGTATCTTCACCCTCGGCTCCGATGCCCACACACCGCAAGCCTAAATTCCACTCTATAAACTAAAATAAACAACACCTATTATAACATCGTCCAGAGCAGTCTGCCGCAAGGCAGGCCTGCGTATTTTGCGATACACAGAAACGAGGGAGGCTCGGGAGGGGCTTTGGGACAACTTTTTGGCGTTTTTAGCAGAGGTGAAATCCATCACCTATGGAGACTTAAGCTCGAAGGCTTTCCTGAGAGCTTTAGTCGTAGTTGGTGATTAGTTCACCGGTAGCGTTGCCAACTTGTTGTTCCAAAGCCCCTCCCGACCCTCCCTCGTTTCGTCCGGACCGCAAAAAAGCAGGTCCGCCTCCCGGCAGACCCGCTCTAATGTTATCTTCTAAGTTCAATTCTGGTAAGTGCCTTCTTAAGCGCAAATTCCGCTCTGGCCAAATCAATCTCCGAATCATGTGAAGAAAGTCGTCTCTCAGCACGGATTCTGGCTTCCTCAGCTCTGTTAAAATCAATCTCATCAGGCCACTCGGCAACCTCAGCCAGTATGGTAACACGGCTCTTCGTAATCTCTAAAAATCCCGAATGCAGTGCTGCCTCCTTAACATCGCCATTCTCCTCATGGATAGATGCTACTCCCGGTGCAAGAACCATTGCCACCGGAAGATGGTCTGCGTATACACCGATACGCCCCTCGCTTGTGTTAAGCTCGACCATATTAACATTACCCGTATAGAAAGCTCTGTCAGGTGTGATAATCTTTAATTCAAATAATTTATCTGCCATCTTATCAGCTCCTGTCCGGTTATTTGCCGCTTACTTGTCTAACTTTGCAAGTACGTCCTCGATACCACCGCAGTTAAGGAAATAGCCCTCAGGAATATCATCATACTTACCTTCAAGAATCTCCTTAAAGCCCTGAATAGTATCAGAAAGAGGCACATAACGTCCTTCAAGACCAGTAAACTGTCCTGCAACGAAGAAAGGCTGTGATAAGAATCTCTGTACCTTTCTCGCTCTGGCAACGACTAACTTATCATCCTCTGAAAGCTCGTCCATACCAAGGATAGCGATAATATCCTGTAATTCCTTATATTTCTGTAAGATTTCCTGAACGCCTCGTGCAACCTGATAATGCTCTTCACCAACGATTCTTGGGTCAAGAATTCTTGAGGTTGACTCAAGTGGGTCTACCGCAGGATAAATACCAAGCTCAACGATACTACGAGAAAGAACTGTTGTAGCATCAAGGTGGGCAAAGGTTGTAGCCGGTGCCGGGTCAGTTAAGTCGTCGGCAGGCACGTATACAGCCTGTACTGATGTGATAGAACCATTCTTTGTTGATGTAATACGCTCCTGAAGAGCACCCATTTCAGTCTGTAATGTAGGCTGATAACCTACGGCTGATGGCATACGTCCAAGAAGTGCTGAAACCTCTGAACCAGCCTGTGTGAAACGGAAAATATTATCAATGAATAAAAGTACGTCCTTACCGCCCTGATCACGGAAATTCTCTGCCATGGTAAGTCCTGTAAGACCAACTCTCATTCTCGCTCCAGGTGGTTCATTCATCTGTCCGAATACCATGGTTGTTTTATTAATAACGCCTGACTCAGTCATTTCGTGGTAAAGGTCATTACCCTCTCTTGTTCGCTCTCCTACGCCGGTAAATACAGAATATCCACCATGCTCGGTTGCAATATTTCTAATAAGCTCCTGAATAAGTACTGTCTTACCAACTCCGGCACCACCGAAAAGACCAATCTTACCACCCTTCTGATATGGGCAGAGAAGGTCTACTACCTTAATACCTGTCTCAAGAATCTCAGTCGCTGTTGACTGCTCATCAAATGCAGGTGCCTTTCTATGAATTGGAAGATGTGCAACACCCTCAGGTGCAGGCTTATTATCAATAGGATCACCAAGAACGTTAAAGATACGTCCCAGTGTCATTTCACCAACCGGAACAGATATTGGAGCCCCTGTATCAACAGCCTCCATACCTCTTACAAGACCATCTGTTGAACCCATGGCGATACATCTAACGGTATCATCACCAAGGTGCTGTGCAACCTCAACAGTAAGTGTCTCGCCATTGCCTCTGTCGATTACAATCGCATTGTTAATCTCTGGCAGATGTCCGTCCGCAAACTTAATATCAAGAACCGCACTAATAACCTGAGTGATTTTACCAATATTTTTTCCAGCCATTGTCTCACTCCTTTATTTTTTAGTGTGCAAACGCTTAAGATATGGCATTTGCACCCGCTATAATTTCTGTTAATTCCTGTGTAATAGAACCCTGACGTGCTCTATTATATTTAAGTGACAGGTCACTAATCATTTCTTCTGCATTGCTTGTGGCGTTGTCCATGGCGGTCATACGCGCACCGTTCTCGCTGGCAATGGATTCAACCAGCGCACCATATATAAGACTGCTGACATACTTTGGAATAATGATGTCTAATGCCTCTTCCTCCTCCGGCTCATAGGTCATAACGCAATCTGAATTCTCATCCTGCTTAACCTTAACGTCATCTGCACTGACCGGAAGTAATTTAATAAATACAGGAACCTGACTTACCGTATTCATAAAGCAGGTATAAGCAAGATATATCTCACTAATCTCACCTGCCATATAATCCTTTAAAACAGCCTGCCCTATATCCATGGCATCCTTATACATAGGCTCATTAATAACCTCTGAATAGTCCGCTTTTATATCGTAGCCTCTTCTTGCAAAGAAGTCCTTTCCCTTACGTCCGATGGCGTAAATCACCATATCCTCCTTGGCAATACCGCTTCCGGTAACTGCCTTAATGACATTGGAATTATAACCGCCCGCCAGACCTCTGTTAGAGGTAATGACTATAACAGCCTTCTTTCCTGTACCGTCATTATTAAGATATGGATGCTTAATAGAACCGCTTCTTGCAAGCATGGAGGTAACCGCCTCATACATGGCATCAAAATAAGGTTTAGAGTTCTCAGCACGGCTTCTTGCCTTCTGAAGCTTAACAGTCGCAACCAGCTTCATTGCCTTGGTAATCTGACCGGTGCTCTGAATACTCTCTTTACGCCTTTTTATATCTCTCATTGAGGCCATATTATCGTCCTCCTACGATTACTTAAACTGTGCCTTAAATTCATTAATAGCGGCTACAAGCTTCTTTTCAGTCTCCTCAGACATAACCTTAGTTTCCTTAATGTCTGTTGGAATCTCAGGATACTTAGTATCGATAAATGCAAAGAGCTCGCTCTCAAATCTCTGGATAAGCTCTGTTGGCACATCTAAAAGGAACTTCTTTGTAGCTGCGTAAATAATAATTACCTGATATTCAACAGGCATTGGCTTATACTGTGGCTGCTTTAAGACTTCCTTAATTCTCTCACCCTGTGCAAGAGTAGCCTTTGTCTCAGCATCAAGCTCTGAACCAAACTGCGAGAAGGCTGCAAGCTCTCGATACTGTGCAAGCTCTGTTCTGATAGGTGCTGCAATCTTCTTAATAGCCTTAATCTGAGCTGCACCACCAACTCGTGATACTGAAAGACCTGCGTTAACGGCTGGTCTGAAGCCTGAGTTAAACATCTCTGTTTCAAGATATATCTGACCATCTGTAATAGAAATTACGTTAGTAGGAATATATGCTGAAACGTCACCTGCCTGTGTCTCGATAATAGGAAGCGCAGTAAGTGAACCGCCGCCTAATTCGTCCGAAAGTCTAGCCGCTCTCTCAAGCAATCTTGAGTGAAGGTAGAATACATCACCCGGGTACGCCTCACGTCCAGGTGGTCTCTTAAGCAGCAGTGGAAGTGTACGGTATGCAGCAGCATGCTTACTCAAGTCATCATATACTACAAGTACATCCTTTCCTGCCTCCATCCATTCCTCACCGATTGCACAGCCTGAGTATGGAGCAATATACTGAAGTGGAGCAAGCTCGCTGGCAGTTGAAGCAACAACTGTTGTATAATCCATTGCTCCGTACTCTTCAAGAGTCTTAACAATATTGGCAACTGTTGAAGCCTTCTGTCCAATAGCAACGTAAATACAATATACGCCCTGTCCCTTCTGATTAATAATTGTATCAATAGCAATAGCTGTCTTACCTGTCTGACGGTCACCAATGATAAGCTCTCTCTGACCTCTTCCGATTGGAATCATGGCATCGATAGCCTTGATACCTGTCTGAAGCGGTGTGTCTACAGATTTTCTGGCGATAACACCAGATGCAACTCTTTCAATTTTACGATACTTGTCTGTATGAATAGGTCCCTTTCCATCGATTGGCTGTCCGTGTGCGTTAACAACTCGTCCAATCATCGCATCGCCTACTGGAACCTCAACAACTCGTCCTGTTGTCTTAACTGTATCGCCCTCGTTGATGTTCTTACTATCACCAAGTAAAACTGCACCAACATTATCCTCCTCAAGGTTAAGCACCATACCGAACACCTCGCCAGGGAACTCTAAAAGCTCACCCTGCATGGCCTTTTCCAATCCGTGGATACGTGCAATACCGTCAGCAACCTGAATTACTGTACCAACATCAGATACTTCAAGCACAGACTGATATCTCTTAATCTGTGCTTTAATAACTGAGCTGATCTCCTCCGGTCTTAAATTCATAAGGCTTTTTGCACCTTCCTTCTTAATTTCTGGCATATAAAATGCCGCTATTTTAAGCTAACTGTAGCTTTGTTAATTCCTTTGATAAATCTGACAGCTTTCTCTTGATACTGCTGTCTACAACTCTGTCGCCTATTCTTATTACCATACCTCCGATAAGGCTGGCATCTACAGAATAGTTCATTTCAAGAGAAATATAATTAGTAGTTGCCTTAATTTTAGCTTCCACCTTCTCCTTCTGGTCTGCACTCAGCTCCATTGGAGTACTTACATATACAACACCTATCTTTCTATACTCCTTAAGCTTATCGATGAAGTAATTAAGAATATCAACTATCTCATTATGTCTGCCCTTTCTAGTAGCAAGCACTAAGAAGCCAACCATATCCTTAGAAACAAAGCTGCTGTATATATTCTCTATAGTTTTGATTTTCTCTTCTTTATCAATCTTAGGGTGATTAAGCATTGATACAAGCTCGCTGTTATCCACAAAAGAAGCCTTTATAGCAAATGCCTCTTCCATATACTTATCAGCCTGCCCGCTCTCAACCGCAAGCTCAAATAATGCTTCACCATAAGTTGATGCTGCTAGCTTAGCCATGTATCATCACCCATTTCGTTCAGTGTTTCGTCAACTAATGACGCCTGAATGTTAGTGTCGATAGAAGCGGATACCACCTTGCCTGCCATAACAGATGCAATGGCGATCATTTCCTTCTTCATATCATCAACGGCACCCTTCTTCTCTAAAAGAACCTCATTATGAGCTCTTTCAATAATGCGGGCAGCCTCGAGTTTTGCTTCTTCTATTATCTGTTCTTCTCTAAGAAGCGCTTTCTTTCTCGCTTCTGCAAGAATAGCCTCAGCTTCCTTATCCACCTCTTTTAACTTAGCCTCATACTCAGCCTTAAGAGCTTCTGCCTCAGTCTTACTTGCTGCTGCACTCTCAAGGTCATTCTTAATTCCGTCCTGTCTTTTCTTAAGGAAATCTCGAACTGGATTAAACATTAAATATGAGCCTGCAAGGAATAATATAAAAATATTAATTGCAGTAATTATTGTATCGTGGATAAGCTGGGGGTCCAGATTGAACATTCTTTCCAAGGTCTTGCCTCCCTTCGCTTATTATTCGTATCCTTAATCTTAGAGCTTACCAAGAAGTGGGTTAGCGAATAATAAGATAATGGCAACGGCGAAACCGTAAAGACCTGTTGTCTCGGCAACCGCCTGACCAAGAAGCATCATAGCTCTGATTTCGCCCTGTGCACCAGGATTACGTCCTACTGCTGCAGCTGCATGTCCCGCTGCAATACCCTGTCCAATACCAGGTCCGATACCAGCTATCATCGCTAAACCGGCACCAATTGCTGAACAACCTAAAACAAATGCATTTGAATCAATCATCATAATTAAATTCCTCCATTAAAATCTGTTGATTTTTAATTCGCTGTTAATCTGCGATTTTTTCGTTGATATATACCATGGTCAGCATACAGAATACATATGTCTGTATTGCACCTGAGAATATATCAAAATAAATATGAAGCACTGATGGAATACCTAATTTAAGGAATATTGGGAGTAATCCATAAATAAGTCCCATCATAACCGTACCCGACATAATGTTACCAAATAGACGTAACGACAATGAAAGTGGTACAGCAATCTCGCCTATAACGTTAATCGGAGTAAGCAGAATCGGCTTACACATATCCGAAAAATGCTTCCCCTTATTTTTGGCAATTCCACAACCCTGTACAAGAGCAAAGGTTATGAGGCCAAGAGGTAATGTAACGCCGTAATCGGCTGTTGGCGGTCTAAGACCTAACAAACCTGACAGGTTACAAAAAAGTATAAACAGAAATATCGTCTCGATATAGTTCACAAATCTTCTGGCATTCTTGCCCATGCTGGAATGCACCATGTTGTCAACCATTTGAACATAAATCTCAATGATATTCTGGAATGTACCCGGTACCATCTCGGCACGCTTCATCTTGCGACTGGCACATATCATAAGAACAAGTAAAACAATTGTAACTATGAACATTGCCACATGGGTAGTAGTCAAATAGAACTCCTGCCCAAACAGAGTGTAGCTGAACACACCATGAATCATGAAATCAGCTTCCGCCAATATCATTCCCGGGAATTGTCCTGACACGTTATCACCTTCCTTATTTTATTTTGATTCTTTCGCTTTGCCCAAAAGCTTAGCAGTAAATGGCTGTAAGTAAGTCCCAACCTTAAGACTCAGCAAACCTACAAGGGTGGTATACATATTCAGCCAGCCCGTAAAGCCTATTACAAGTAAAAATACTGCAACAATTATCAGTCTGACTGCGGAAACCACGCCCATATATGCACCTTGCTTTCCCTGCATATGAATGGCATGCTCAACACTTGCATTCATGGACAAAAGCATTAAAAATGCCACAACCACTCCTGCAAGCAGCCCTCCCTCGCCCTTTATCTTATCGTGAGTTATGAGAAGAACAGGTATGCTCATTATGACAAAGTATACAACCATGCCTAAAGACATTTCCTTAATCATCTTTTTTGAGCTGTTTGTCATTGTCCACCTCTTTTTTCCTGTCACCCGTTGCATCCATTGCCATAATATAGCAATTTCTCATACCGGCAGCCATTCCGAGAAAAAGAAATGGAATTACAACCCAGGCTCCCAAGAACTTACTTATCCATAAACCAATAAAAAGACAAATAAAGGTAGGCACCATGATATTAATCGCAAACTGGCTTATTAAAGTCAGACATTTGAATGTGCTTTTAGTATCCTTCATAATACCTCCTTATTATTTGCATAGGTCTATTGTCCATATTATAATCTTTTTTTGTCAGAAAGTCCACGAAATCTTAATAAATTTATCTAAAATTTTCACCATTTATACCAAATTTTACAGTTGAAAATGTTTTTATCCCTTGATATAATTAAATTTAAGATAATTGATAATCTTTTAACAGACAACATCCACATATGAGGAGCCGCCTATGAAAAGACCTGAAATCTACAGAAAACGTTACATTCCGGAGGAATTAATTAATCTTAAAGATGATGTGTTATGCCATCGGGACGAAGCAGCGCTGATTACCAAATGGGTTACACTTAAGCCCCGTACTGATTTTGCAAGCGGTATATCCCTGTATCTGATGGATAAAGGCTTTAAAATATCACGAATTTCAGATACAGACGGCAATCTGGTTCACTATTATTGTGATATTATTCATACAGATTATTATGCCGAAAAGGATACCTACATATTCACGGATTTATTAGCGGATGTGGTTGTTTTTAAGGATGGCTCGTATACCGTGTTGGATTTGGACGAATTAGGTGATGTGTTAGAGCAGGGCATTATTGATATTGCCACCGCAAGCGAAGCATTACACAAGGTGAATGCTTTGATTACCGAGCTAAGACGACACGAATTTGTTAAATATATTAATATGCTTGAGGAGTATATCTAAAAAACAAGTATTTTGGATACTTGTTTAACACTTGTCTTCTTTTAGGCAAAAAGCAACTACCCTGTGCAATCAGACCAATTCTAATTGCACAAGGTAGTATTTTTATTTCTGCAAGCTCTTTTTCCATGCAATTCCTGACTGCACATGACTGATGCCGCAACATATCAGCAATGTAACTATAAATGAAATAAAATCAAAACCCACCTCCCAGCTTACTTCAATCGGATTGTCCACATGGTATAAGGGATAAAATCTGTTCAGCATAACGCCGAGCCCCATACATATACACACCTCCCCGCCCCAAAAGGAAAGTCCAAGAATATAACCTGTTTTCGCACCGATTATCCAATTTACAATACACAAAACTACAGCGGTAGCAGTTCCTATAAGTCCTGAATGTGATTTTTTCTTTGTCATAGTATTCCTCCGTTTTACAATGCTTATTTTGATATATTAATATCTTCTGATAATAACACTAAACAGCCTGTAAAAAGGTTGCTAAAAAAGCTGCCTAACTATCAATTAGCAGACTTTACTTTTTACTATTAGTCTATAATACTATATTCCGACACAACAAAGGAGTCTGTTTCCTTATCATAGATATATGTCACCTGCAAATCCGCAACCCCAATATCATCACCAAAATCATCCATCATGTTATCCCTTGTCCCACTTCCATACATAATAGTAACCTTACTCATGAACTCCCGTTCTGTAATTGTCACCGCAATGCTATGACTGGAATGCGTTGCAAGACCCCAGCGGCAGGTCACATTTTCGTCACTAAAATCATTCCTATATGATTCCCGCTCAAACATATAAGTCTTACCATTTTTATCAGTAAGCTTAAATTCCAGTGCCGTATAATCCTTAGTATCTGTATCCACTGCTTCCCTTGAAACAAGCTCTACATTTGTTATGTAGCCGTCATATACCTCCTGATATGGTGGCATTTCTATAATACTGACATCCGTCAAATCTATAATCCATGTATAATATACACCATATCCCATGCTCGATTCCAACACAGTGATTGCTAATTCATTTTGAAGGTCTCCCGTAAAATCATGCCACATTATAAAAAAACAATAGCATATATTTACATATAAATAATCCATATAATCGGGCAACTCCAAAGTAACTGACTTACCATTATATTGCACCTCCACCGTTCTATCATAATAAAAGGTTTCTTCACTCTCATAGTGCTCTATAATGTATACTCCGGCATCATGATAAAGAGCACGCTCTCTCTTCCCGTTCATATCTATCTCTATTGGTGTAAAGCCATTATTTCTTAGCTTGTAATGATAAAATTCTACATACCTTATTTCTTCCTCTGACCATAACTGAAACTGACTTTTATCAGTAATAGCATATTGAGAGTAGTCTACGGTTGCGACTTCGTCTGTTACACTTTCGTTAGTTATCTGTTTCTCCTGTAAAAATGCAGGCTCATCCTTTTTACATCCAACCAATGTAAATATAATTAAAATAAGCAAAAAAATATGTTTTAATTTCATAATCCACCATTCTGCTCTGCCTTTACTGGAAGTGAATTAAAAATAACTCCTCCCACATACACACTAAGCAGTAAAAATACCATTACTGCCCTTATTTTCCCCAATACGCCTATTCTCTCATTTCTCATAGAAACCTCCTTATTATTTAACTTTATTGATTTATTAATATGTTTGCTTTACAAAAACAAACATATCAATCATACTATAGCCTTTATTTTCTTAGTTGTAAATAGATTTTTAAAATAAAAAAATATCACTATAACCACAAAAAAGGGCTGTTAAAATGTATGCTACTCATCGGCACACATTTTAACAGCCCGTATCACTATGCTGCTTCGTTCTAAATATCCCAAAGCCCTTTATTATTTCATTACCTTTTCTTCCAAAGCCTTAATTGCATTAACTCTTCTTACATGCTTTTCCTCATTGGAAAATGGTGTATTAAGAAATGTCTCCACTATGCTGAGTGCAAGGTTAGAGCCCACGATACCTGCACCAATCGCAAGCACATTCGCATCATTATGCTCTCTTGTAAGTCTTGCCGATACTGTATCAGCACATAAAGCACAACGAATTCCCTTAATCTTATTGGCAGTAATAGAGATACCAATACCGGTTGTACAGATAACAATGCCTCTGTCACACTCACCACTTGCTACCGCCATTGCCGCCGCACTTCCGAACTCCGGATAATCCACGCTGTCCTTACTGTGGCAGCCAAAATCCTTATATTCAAGTCCGCACTTGTCAAGATAAGCTAATACCTCCTCCTTAAGTGCATATCCACCATGATCACATCCGATTGCTATCATATTTCTTCCTCCTCTTCATTATCCATTCTGGTTAATCTTTCTTCGACCTTAATAAGCCAGTGCTCTATCTCCTCTGCGCACTGCTTATAGACATCCATCTCTTTTCCAAAGGGTTCTACAAGTTCGCCCGGCTCCCCGGCAAATTCTATTAATGTATATACATTATCAGGATCATACTCCTCGATAATCCTTTCTTTTTCAGCCTTACCAAGTGTAAGAATAAGGGTATTATCCGTAATGCTCTCCGGTTCAAATGCCATAGATGTTCTGTTATCAAGTATTATTCCCATATTACGCAATACCGCAATAGCCTTAGGATTACATGGCTCCGGAAACAGCACCACAAGACCTCTTGATATAATCTCCATATCCTTATGTCTGGTAATCTTTTTCATTATAAGCTCTGCCATAGGGCCTCTGCAGGTATCATCCATGCTTATAAAAATGATTTTCTCAAATCTGCTCATGTAAATCTCCTTCTTATGTATGCATTAGTCCACAGTAATTATCCTGTGTCCCGCAGCTTTAATCAGTCGGTTCATGACAGCTTGTCCAAAATCCTTTTCAGAAAAGCCCTCCGACAATATAATATCAACATTCATACTGTCAAATGTTCTAAGCACATCAAATAAATGTGATGCCAGTTCTTTCTCATCTGCTCTGCTGCCTGCCACTACTACTCCGGCTGCAACATATCTCTTTGCATTCTCTCTGCTGGATAAAACACCAACTCTCTTACCCTCAGCCTCATACTCTTTAGTAAGAAAGTTAATTCTATCCACCACCTTATCCATGTCGCCCTCAAATATGGTAAGCTCAGCCTTTGGTGCATAATGCCTGTACTTCATTCCCGGTGCCTTCGGAGCCTCCTTTACCTGTGAATGCTCCAGTATCGTCTTATCAAAACATACCTCACCTAACACTTCCTTAATCATGGAAGCTGTTATATATCCCGGTCTTAAAATCATCGGAACCGGTACAGTCAAATCAACTATCGTCGATTCAATCCCAATCTCAATATCTCCCGCATCAATTATCATGTCTATGCGACCCTGCATATCCTCAATAACATGTGCAGCTCTTGTAGGACTTGGACGTCCTGATATATTAGCGCTAGGCGCCGCAATGTATACGCCGGACTCCTCAATAAGTCTTCTTGCTACCGGATGAGAGGGCATTCTAAGTGCAACTGTATCAAGCCCGCCCGTGGTCCCGTACGGAACTATAGCACTCTTTTTTAAAATCATTGTAAGAGGTCCCGGCCAAAAGACCTCTGCAAGCTTATATGCCGATTCCGGCACGTCCACCGCCAGTTCCTTAAGCGCCTCCAGCTTCGCTATATGAATTATCAAAGGATTATCGCTTGGTCTTCCCTTGGCACTGTATATTTTCTGTGCAGCCTCCTCTAAAAGCCCGTCTCCTCCAAGCCCGTATACCGTCTCAGTAGGAATTGCAACAAGACCACCTTTTTTTAATATGTCGGTGGCTGTTCTTAACACCTCTGATAAATTGTTATCATTTACTGTTGAAATTATTGTTTCCATGATATCTGATACTTCCGTTTCCTGCCCTTCTGTCCGATAATATAATATCACATAATTTTTTATTTGTCACTCAGATAGTCAATTATTCCACTTGTAATGGCTGCAGCTATGGAATTTTGATAATCATCGGTTACCAAAAGTGCCGCTTCCTCTTCATTTGTAACAAAACCACATTCTACAATAATTGTAGGACAGGCAGTATGTACCAGCATATAATATGTATCGTTCGCCTTTATCTTTCTCAAGTTGGTATCATCCACATTTTCCCTGATTGAATCCTGAACGCATTGTGCAAGCAATGCCCCCTCCTCTGAATGTGTATAGTAAAATACCTGCGCTCCCGATACCTGTGAATCGCTGAAGCTGTTCTGATGAATACTGATTACAAGATCTGCCTCCTGCTCTTCTATTATGCTGCAACGAGCCTTCATATCAGCTATTTTTTTATTTGTATCTGTTTCACTATACAGTCCTGCATCCGTCTCCCTTGTCATAATCACTCTTACACCCTGCTCCTGCAGCAATTCCTTCAGTTTCATGGCAATAACAAGATTGAGATCCTTTTCCTGTATTCCACCTATCCCCAGAACTCCGGGGTCTATCCCCCCATGTCCCGGATCTAACACCACTAAATAGTCCGTATCAGACATAGTTCCTACCGGAAGTACATCAGCCTGCTTTACTACATATCTTGTAAGCAGCCATACTACCCCCAGCATTAATATACCCATAACCAGCTTTAATATTTCCCTTTTCATAAAAAGCACTCCACACATAGCTTATTATATACTATGCATGAAGTGCCACTCTTAATAACCTGTTATTCGTGATTATAGCTGTTAATCACATTCCATATCTCCTTTGTCTCCATACCAAGACTCCAGCCTGCCACACCTGCCAGTTTATACTGCTGAACCAGCTGCATTTTAATCTCAATGGACTTCTCCTCCTCCAGCCATACACTATAGAAAACACCATCAACCTCTCCTGCAGCCACATACTGTCCTACATCATCACTCCAAATAACTCCCAGTCCAAGCTCGCCAGCCTTGTCCAGCGCAGCCTGCATCCCATATGCCTTGTCCTCTCTTACAGGCATACCATTCTCATCTGTATATTCCATCCACATTCTTGTGTAAAATGGTAATGCATTAATAAGCTTCTGGGCCGGAACCAGTGCAAGAGTATCCACAATTCCCTTTTCTACAAAGGCTCTGGATGCAACAGAACCAATATCCTCTCCACCTGAATAATGCTCATCATAGCCCATTACAATAACATAATCCGCTATCTCACCTTGTTCCTCTCTGTCATAATGTTCAGTATGAGGCATTGGAACATAATTGTCTATTGAAAGAACAATTCCTGCCTTACGACATTCAATGGACAATTCCCTAAGAAACTGTACATAGTGTGGTCCCACATCCTTAGGAACCTTTTCAAAATCAATATTAAGACCATCAAAGCCATATGTCTCAACTTCATTCATTAATCCAGCTATAAGATTTCTTCTGTTTTCCGTTACTGCAAAAAGCTCATATTCACTCCAGCCATTCACCTCATCTACCGAGGTAAAATCACTGATAAGGGGCCAGATTTCAATGCCCAGTTCATGTACATAATCAACATACTCATGAGTAGCAAATGAATTAAAGCTTCCATCACTTCCCAGCAGCTGATACCAGGTAGGTGATATGGTGGTAATGCCTTCTGTTTCATCCATCATAGGATACATATCATAATTATCCTCAAGATTGTATACCGCATGCCATACAAGATTAATCTTATAAGGCTTTGAAACAGAAGTATATATCGGCGGCTGATAATCATTAGAGGTGGTTACAAAATAGCTTCCTTCAATCTCCTTAGTGCGAATATATCCAACCTGACAATCGTCTGTCACCAGCTTTGTCCACTGTCCCTCCTGACCGATAACTCTCCAATTATATGTGCCTCCACCCATAGATAAAATTGTATTCTTAATAGTTGCACCTGTTCTAATAATTCCCTGCTCTGAAATTGTCGCATATTCAGATTTTCCATACTCAGTTGTGATAATCATTCTTTCCGGCGCAGTTCTGAACTCACATATAAAATCAGCCCTCTCCTTAACAAAATCCACCGCAATATATATAGTTTCATCCTGTTTTCTGGCAATCACATAGGATTCCTTCTTAATATCAGCATCAATTAAATATACCTGACTGTCAAAAGGAATTGTAAGTATCTTGGTTGGCGTAGTATATATAAGTTCATCATTTCCTTCATCATAATAAAACTTATCATTAAATGTTGAATCTACAAAATCCTTACTAAAATACCATACTCCATCAATTTTCTTAACAGTCTCCTCCAGCTGCTGTCCATTCATAAAAACAATAGCCGAATTCTTGTCCTCTGTCAGCTCATCAATCCCGTAATAATCATACAAGGAAATGACTATGCCGTTAGGAGTATACTTATCCACCAATGTAGCAAGCACCATACCTCCAATTACAATAACGCATACAGCAATTACTGCACATATCGTAAGTGCCATTTTCTTTTTATAATTCTTTTTTTTCGGAGATTTCTCCACATAATAATTCTCTATATCATTCTCATCAAGCTCTGATGTAACCTCATCCAAATCCTCATCCAGCAAAAATCTGTTCTTCGCCATACTTCCTCCCTAGTTAACTATTTATAGCTATAGAATATCATACTCAGATTAATTTTGAAAGTATCTTTAATATTTTGATATGGCAAATTAAGGAAGTGCAGCTCCTGCCTGCGCACGCCCAAAAGGTGCCCCAAAGCAACGCCTTGGAGCACCCGTCTCATAAAGGAACCTTATTTAGTTTTACAGTTTCACTCTGTCAAAGGATATTCCATCTACCCTTCCATTGTCATCGAAAGAATAACTTCTCATATATGTACATGGACCTTCTCTGAGAAGCATCTGTGTTATTCTCCGATTAACCTCTACTTCATATCCGTTGACAGATATAGGCACACCTGCCGCCTCATACCCGGCAAGCTCTTTTTCAAGTGCTTCCACTCTCTTTTTTGCCTCATCTTCTTTCCTACTTATTCTACCTCTCATATTTCTCCTTAGATTATGACAATACCAAATGTGATATATTAGTATTTCCTCAACTTTTTGGAGATATTATCAAAAATCCCGTCAAACATCCGAACCATATTTCCATGAAGCTTAAACGGGTCCGGTTCAAAGGCCGTAATCACAACCCTTGTTCCAGTTGCTTTCTCATACAATTCTACACATTTTCCACAGTAAAAAGCAGCCATACTATAGAAATAGCCTTTTCCCATTGCATTTTGAAAGCCTATTGTTGTGGTAATAAATGCTTTAGTATTCCATTGGTTAAGAGCTCCTGTCAGTATCCTTATACTGCACCTGCAAAAGAGGCTGCTGTACTCTTCTGTCTTATGCCCCAAATCAAGCACAATATATTCATACTCTTCCTCAAGCTCTGCAATTACCCTTTCGTCATTCCCTACATAGAATACAATTCCTGCGTATGTAAATTTATTCTGTATACCTTCCCGGCCTGTAAGAATAATCTGTGCCTGTCTGTAATCCTGCTTGCCGGATAAATCAAGAATTGCTGTTTTTTTGCCTGCTATGTTTGCCAGATAATTGGCTGCTGATAAAGTCAGATGAGTGTTTCCACACCCTCTTCCAGAACCTAAGAAACCTACGAAAATACTTTGCTTTTTTGCTTTCGCATAATGGTAATATTTTTTCAAATCCTTCATTTTCTCCTTTATACGAAAAAGGTCTTGTGCAATATGGAATTCTAATTGCATTTTTTATATGCTGCTCTTTTATAAGCCGGTAAAATTCATAACCATCCGTGAAATTCACTGCCGTTACAAACTTCCGCTGTTTCATTCGCTCTGCTGCTTTTTCATATTTAAAAAGCTCATCGAGCACATGTCCGCATACCAGTACATTCACTGCTCCTTCTTCAACTTCACCGCCATAAAATATACCACAGTCCCTGATAATAATGCCATATTTCTCCTCTCCCACAACATGGGCATAGCCTGCATAATCAGGCGTAACTGTAATTCCTTTAATTTTGTATACGCCCCCGGAATAACGAATACCATTAAGGGACGAATAAAATGGCATTGTACTGCGATTAGCTGACAATACCAGAAGCGGTCTTTGCCTTGCGGCTGCATAAAAAGCTGCCAGCATTA
>JAZQLB010000419.1:0-2667 GCA_045542475.1 Lachnospiraceae bacterium
CTATTATTTTTTACACTTTCCTTAGTAACCGGTTTAAACAGTGCAACAGCCTCATCCTTACTGTATTTATCAGTCCTAATATAAAACATATCATATGAGCCATCCCCATTTTCCCAATCAATATTTTTAACCTTGATAACATAATATTTTCTCATATGTTCTGTTCACTTCCTCATTAATTGCTATCTTTTACAACATCCCCAATATATCTAATGACTTCATAGGTCTATCCACATATGCCTCCATGCAACGCCCAAGAATCTCCTTAATCTCCATAAGCACCTCATCCGTAACTGTAAATGAAAACAGCCGTTTTATCTCCGTTGCCACAACAAACTGCAAGGTATACACCGTAGATGGCGACACCCTGTATACACCCTTAAGATTAAGACACTCCTGACACACCAAGCCATTCCCAAGCATTGAAAAGCCCGCAAGCCTCTCAGTACTGCCACAATTAGCACAGGCAAAAAATTCCGGATACTGCCCGTTAATTACTAACATCTTAAGCTCATATACCGCACGTACTAATTGGTTTGGAATACGATCATCAATAAGTGCCTTAAAAGCATAGTAGATTAGCTGCAGCATCTCATTATCATTCTCATTTTCTCTTGCATAATAATCTGCAAGCTCACAAAAATAATACCCGTAATATGCCTTTTCAATATCTGTAGCCATCTCGCGGAAATAATCCTTTATCTCAGCCTTTTCAACAGTGTAGGAATTCCTGCCGGGATAGAGTATGAACTTACCAAAGGCAAAGCTTGAGGCTGCTGCCATCAAATGATTGCCGGGACGTCTTGCGCCCTTGGCAAAGGCACTTATTTTACCAAGCTCCTTAGTCAGCAGCACCACTCTCTTATCATATTCGCCCATGGGCGTGGCAGCTAACACCATGCCCGTAACCTCTATAAGCTCAGCCATTATGACTTAATGTCCTTCCCATCATATCCATAATTCTTCATAAGCATGTCGCTGTCGCGCCATTCCTTTTTAACCTTAACCCAGAGTTTAAGATTAACCTGCTGCTCCGTCATTCTCTCAATTTCGAAACGGGCTGCGGAACCGATTTTCTTAAGCATCTCGCCACCCTTGCCGATAATGATTCCCTTGTGGGAATCACGTTCACAGATAATGGTTGCCTCAATATCAATTATTCCGCTTCCGTCACGACGTTCCTTCATCTTCTCAATAGTTACGGCAATACCGTGAGGAATCTCATCGCTAAGACAACGTAATGCCTTTTCTCTTACAAATTCAGCCGCAATCTGTTTCATAGGCTGGTCGGTCACGGTGTCCTCATCATAATACATCGGACCATATGGTAGATATTTAAAAATAGTTTCCACCAAATCATCTGTATTCTGACCCTTAAGAGCTGATACTGGCACGATTGCCTCAAAATCAATCAAATCCTTATATGCCGCAATAAAGGTCAATACCTCTTCCTTTTTAACCGTGTCAACCTTGTTGATAACAAGTATTACAGGCTTCTTGCAGTATTTTAGTGTCTTTGCAATCTCCTGCTCTCCGGCACCGATGTATGTGGTTGGCTCCACCAGCCATAACACCACATCCACATCCTTAAGGGTCTGATTAGCAGTCGCTACCATGTAATTGCCTAACTTATTCTTAGCCTTATGAATACCCGGAGTATCGAGGAAAATTATCTGTCCTCGCTCGTCTGTGTATACCGTCTGTATTCTGTTTCTTGTTGTCTGTGGCTTATTGGAGGTGATTGCAATCTTCTGTCCGATAAGTCTGTTCATTAATGTCGATTTGCCCACGTTCGGTCTGCCGATAAGTGCTACAAATCCTGTTTTTTTATCTGCCATATGTCCTCTTTTCTTTATGCTAAATTATATAAGGTTCTCTATTACGTCAAACATATCCTTATTTGCGTTAATCTTATCTTCACTTCCTACTACACAGAAATACTCTTCTGCAAGTACTGCCCTTGTTATATCTGCCAGCGCTCTGATACTATTCTCATCCGCATCAATGATTGCATCACGTTCCGCCTTAAGCATGTCCTCATTAATGCCTCTGATATATGCATCAAAGGAACGAATTCCCTTAGCTGACGGATTCCTTGGTATATCAAGCTCACCGATTGTACCGATAATATATTTGGTCATTTCACGCTCATCTGCGCTAAAGCCTGCCACATACTCAGGTACATTCTCATAAATTAAGTTAGTCTCCTTTATATTAGGGTCTCTGTATGAGCTGAAATATGAAAAGCCTGTACAGAATCCACCAAAGGCTCCGCTACAGCCGTAAGCACCACCCTTTACTCTTACATTAACCCAGAGATATTCAAGTCCCATGATAGTGCCAAGAATCTTATGAGCACCACTATACTTATAACCTGCATGCTCGTAATTACCACATCTTGCAACGAAGTTTACCTGACCGCCTGTTTTAAATGCAACTCTCTGCTTCTTACATTCCAGACTACGGCTTACCGGCTCCATACCTGTATTCTTAAGTCCTGCAATAAAGCCCTTAAGTTCAGAACTCATAAGCTCCAAGCCCTTATTATCCGCAGTATAAGAAATAATAAGATTATCCTTACCAAATACCGCCTGTGCTGCCTTCTTTAAATTAGCCACGCAAGCCTCTTTTTTCTCATCAAAATTCTTATATAAATCATCAATGAAC
>JAZQLB010000420.1:0-17444 GCA_045542475.1 Lachnospiraceae bacterium
GAGCGTTTTAGTCGTAGTTAGTTGTTAGTTCACCGAAGTGTTGCCAACTTGGTTGCTGATAAGCTATCCCTCTCTTATGTTTTTCGTCCGTACTATAGAAAAAGAAGGAGCCTTTTAAAAAAGCTCCTTCCCTTCAATTACTCCTCAGTCTCTTCATCTTCCTCGAAGAAATCATCATCAAAATCTTCATCCTCATCCTCGAACTCCTCGTCCTCGAAGTCCTCAAGATAATCAGGTGTAAGATATCTGTATACTGCATATGCGATAGCTGCGATTGCAGTAATAGCACCTACTACAGCAAGAATCCAAACAAGTGGATTACTCTTCTTCTTCTCCTCAACAACAATAGGATTCTTGTTAAGAAGCTCCTTAAGCTTTGCCTGTGCAAGTAAATCATCTAACTTAGCCATGGTGACTACTCCCTTCTATAATTATTATTACAGATTAATTCCTAATCTAAGTGTACCATATACTTATAAAAATATCTAGTAAATTTTTACCAGTTTTGCAAAAGATGCAAACATTTTTTTCGTACCCGCAGTATTGAACTCTACAGTCACCTCAAAATCACGTCCGCCATTTACAATATTCTTAACAACGCCCTCGCCAAACTTAATATGACGTACGGTATCGCCTACAGAATATCCTAAATCCTCCATTGATTCTGCTGCCTTTTGTACACCCTTTTGCATATTAAATGAGCTCATCATATTCTTAAGACCTGATGATGGTGTTTTAGATGTAGCATACGTATTAGCAGGCTTTTTATCGAATATATCACTATTCATAGCCATGCTGCCCCTGAATGAGCTGCCCATACTGACATATTCAGCCTGACTACTTCCAAAGGCTACAGGCTTCTTAAGTCCCTGACCGCTCTCCTTAATATACTCTGCCGGAATCTCGTGAATAAACCTTGAGGTCTTATTCATCTGAATCTCACCTCTGTTCATTCGCTGTCTAGCCGCAGTCATAATAAGCTCTTCCTTGGCTCTGGTAATTCCCACATAACATAAGCGGCGTTCCTCTTCCAAATCCGTTTTATCATCCGAGGTAATGGATAAATAGCTTGGAAAAAGCCCATCCTCCATGCCTGCAAGATAAACCACAGGAAATTCAAGACCCTTTGCACTATGAAGAGTCATAAGAGAAACCACATTATTACCATCATCGAGATTATCAATATCCGCAACCAGAGCAACCTCCTCTAAGAAACCGCTTAGGGTCGGATTCTCCACCTCCTGCTCATAGGCAGCAGCCTTGGAAATAAGCTCATTGATATTGCTCATTCTATCCTGAACTACCTCAGCCTCATCACTGTCACCTAAATAGTCCTCGTACTTAATATCCTCAACAATGCTTTTAATAAGCTCCTTTATTGACAGCTCCTTAGCCTTGGCACGGAACATGGAGATTAAGGTTACAAATGGCTCTATTTTTTTCTCTGTAGCCTTAGTGATGCTGGTAATCTCACCCACATTCATAAGTGCCGCAAAAAAACTCATACTATTATCATCAGCATAGCCTGTAACCTTATCAACAGTAGTATTACCAATTCCACGCTTTGGTATGTTGATAATTCTTCTTACTGCCAAATCATCCCTGCCATTATCTATAGTTTTAAGATAAGCAAGAATGTCCTTAATCTCCTTACGGCTGTAGAAATTAATGCCGCCGTATATTCTGTAAGGAATATTAAACTCAATAAATTTTTCTTCCAGATTACGGGACTGGGAATTAGTTCTATAAAGTACTGCAAATTCATTATATGCTCTGCCGTCTAAAGATTTACTCCTAATATCACTAACGATACCCATAGCCTCTTCAAAAGCATTATTATATACATTAAACGAAAGCTTCTCACCTGCGCCCTTATCAGTCCAAAGGCTCTTCGACATTCTGCCACGATTATTTTTAATAACGGCATTAGCAGCATCCAGAATATTCTGGGTAGAACGGTAATTCTGCTCAAGCTTGATTACCTTTGCCTCCGGGAATATTTTCTCAAAGCTTAAAATATTACCTACATTAGCACCTCTGAACTTATAAATAGACTGGTCATCATCACCAACCACACAAAGGTTCTTATATTTACCTGCAAGAAGACTTACCAGCTTAAACTGAGCCGTATTAGTATCCTGATACTCGTCCACCATTATGTACTTGAAACGCTCCTGATAGCTTTCAAGCACATCCGGACACAATCTGAACAGCTCCACGGTTTTACATATAATATCATCAAAATCAAGCGCATTATTCTCACGAAGCTGCTTTTGATACTCACGATAAACTTGCGCAATTTTCTTCTGGGAATAATCACCGCCTGCTGCTAACTCCATCTCATCCGGCGTAATAAGTTCGTCCTTGGCATTAGAAATCTTTGAAAGAACAGTTTTTTCTTTATACATCTTGGAATCAATATCCAGCTTTTTAAGGATATCCTTCATTAATGTCTTCTGGTCATCACTGTCATATATGGTAAAATTATTGGTATATCCGATTCTGTCAATATATCTTCGCAAAATCCTCACACAGGTTGCATGAAAGGTCATTACCCACACGCTGTCCGCACCGTAGCTGACGAGACGGTCAACTCTCTCACGCATTTCCTTCGCTGCTTTATTGGTAAAGGTAATGGCAAGAATATTATATGGATTAACATCCTTTTCCTCTATCATATATGCAATTCTGTGAGTAAGAACGCCGGTCTTTCCAGAACCGGCGCCAGCAAGTATTAACAAAGGGCCTTCCGTGTGTAACACGGCAGCCCTCTGCATATTATTTAAATGATCATATATTGCCATTATTATTTGCCCATCTTAGCCTTAAGCGCAGCAAGTTCATCATCCACCTCTGGGGTAGCCATTGTATCATACTTAGCAGCAATATCATCAATGCTGTTAAGTCCGCTTGAATTAAGCTCTGCCATAGCATTAGCCTTATCAAGTCTCTTGTTAACCTTAGCCTCTAACTTATCGAATGCTGATAAGCTGTCAGCAGCACCCTTAACACTTGAACCAAGCTTATTAACTGTCTCCTGTGTCTTAGCAACTGCCATCTTAGTCTTAAGAGCATCTCTTCTTGCATCAAGTGAGCTAATATCTCTTACTAACTTCTCATGCATCTGCTTCATCTTAGCTGAATTCTCAGCAGCAACTGTATAAGCCTCCTGTAATGCTGTCTGCTTAAGCACTAAATCCTTCTTCTTCATAAGGAAGGTCTTAGCATCTTCATCATTACCTGCTAAAACAGCCTTCTCTGCATATGACTGCATCTTGGCAACTTCCTTGGCACACTCATCAAGCTCTCTCTTAGCTCTTGTCTCCTCTGCCATTACAGAAGCTGTCTCAGACTTAACCTTGGCAAGATCCTCCTCTAAATTACGCATATACTGGTCAATCATCTTCTCAGGATCTTCCATCTTGTCTAAAAGAGCATTAATATTAGACTCCATAATGTCCTTAAATCTTGCAATAATACCCATAGTAAAATATCCTCCTATTAATTAAAAATGTGGCTTTGCAAATCTGCCTTTGTATTACATATTAACATATCCCTAACAAAATGTCACTACAAATCTGACAAACATATTGTCTAGTCATAAAATAACCTCTTGTCATATTTTTTTATGTAGGATATAATTAACTAATAAGCCAAAACACAATTGGTTACTTTTGTAGCCCATGTATTTATTTAGAGGATAACAGACATGACATATGAACATTCCGAATTTGTAACTAATATGCTCCGCAAGCTTGCCAAGGTTGATTATATCCGTCCTGGAGTAATTCCTAATATTGATTTATATATGGATCAGGTCACTACCTTTATGGACTCTCATTTAAAGGCAATGAAACGAACAGAGGATGATAAGATTCTTACCAAAACAATGATTAATAATTATGCTAAGAACGATCTTCTTCCTCCACCTGTTAAGAAGAAATATTCCAAGGATCATATGCTTACACTTATCTTTATATATTACTTTAAGAATCTCATGTCCATCAGCGACATACAGACAATTCTTAATCCTTTAACAGATAAGTTTTTTAATGGCAAGAGCTCTGTGTCAATGGATCATATATATAAGGAAATATACCAGATGGAGCGTGAACGCCTGCCCGAACTGACTAAGGAGATAATCTCCATGTTTAAGGAAGCGGAAGCAAGCTTTGAGGATGTTTCCAATGAGTCTGACAGGGAATTTTTACAGATTTTTACCTTTGTCAGCTCGTTATGCTTTGATATGTATATTAAGAAGAATATGATAGAGAACATTATAGATGAATTTGCAGCAGGAAAGACCTTCTCCACCACAGAAAAGAAGCCAAAAAAGGCAGAACCAAAAGACCCTGCTAAATAATTTGTCCCATTAAATACAAAAGGTTCAGGCTGGTCAGCCTGAACCTTTAATATTTATTCTATTCTCTGTTTTATTAACTCTATGAAGGATTCCTTCTCAACCGGCTTTGAGAAATAATAGCCCTGAATAAAATCTATTCCTAAGGCTTCCATTGCCTTGTACTGCGCCTTCTCCTCAATACCCTCTGATACGATCTTAAGATCCATTCCCTGAATCATCTGCATGGCTGCATTCATTACATACTTAGCTGTACCATTGTCAAAATAAGCCTTTGTCATTGTATTGTCGAACTTAACAATATCAACCGGCATCTCAACTATGTAATTAAGATTAGACTGACCGGTTCCAAAATCATCCAATGCAAACTTAACACCTATCGCCTTAAGCTTTTCCATATTGCGTAAAAGAATATGCTTTTCACGGACAGATGCAGATTCTGTTATCTCAAGAACAATACGACTAGGCTCCACATTATATTTTTCAAGCATCGCTATAAAATCATCTGCAAGATTCTCATATGCACATTGAATAACAGAAAGATTAACCTCTATGTATTCTACGCCATACTTATACGGCTCATATTCAGAAATAAACTTACATACTTGCTCAAAAACCTCTTCTCCCAGTCGAATAATAATTCCCTTCTTCTCGGCTACATGTATAAACTTAGCCGGTGGAATAATATTACCTTGTTCATCCCGGATACGCACAAGTGCTTCTGCTGTCTCATATATTTTTTTCTTGACAGAGAATATAGGCTGATAGAATACCTCAAGCCTATTCTCCTCCATGGCTCTTATAATCTGAACCTCTACTTCCTTCTCGCTATACATCGCCTTTATAATGTCATCACTTATTACTACACCCTTAGATGTATCTGCCTGATTACGATTCTGCTCTGCATATGTAAAAATAGAAAGAATATCCTCCGGTCTGTTAACCAGCTCCGTGCTTGGTATAAAGCACCATTTAATATTAGTTTTTCGATACCTTGTTGTACCCCACGGCTGTGAAAAACGTTCCTCAATATGCTCTATACCAGCTTTGGCATCCTCTTCATTATCAAAAACAACCAGAAATACCTTTTCTGACTCCTGGAATACAACTGCTTTATCAAGCTTATCCATAAATTCCAGTATCTGCTCATGTATAATTGATTCGGTTGCATAGGAAATACTTTCCTTAAAGCTGTATTCATAGCTAATCATCAATACCGAAACATTCTTTTTCATAGAACACAGCTGCCTCATATAAAGCGAAAATGCATTCATATTGAATAAGCCCGATTCCTTATCAATATTATTCTCAGGATTCTCAAGCTTAACAAAAATAACCAAAAGCCCCAATGCACTGTTAAAATCGAGTAATATAAGTCTGTTATTAAAAAACTGTACAATTGCAGCAACTGCCCACAAAAGCATCCATATTGTAACTGCCTCACGCCTTTTTACATTCATAATTTTTTTTGTTTTAAGCAAAACTCCACAGATTCCTGCAATAAAGATAAATGTAATTATGTATGAAACAATAATTGCCGGTCCATATGCTGACATATATACATTATAAGCATTGGTACTTGAAACAGTGACCGGTAAAGGGAGAATAATTGCCGCACAGATAAAGCCCACCATGGAGCTGTTAAGCCGTGTTGAATAACGCTTGGTTCTATTACCAAACGCATCCATACAAACATACATAAGACCATATATGGCTATCCATACCAATGAAGATATATACATCTTAATAAACAGCTTAGTTATGAACATAGGAACTAAAGTCTGATAATCCAGCATAAACATAGAACTAATATTCAATAATATTGACAAAAACACTATGCCCCATATTTTCATAAAAGCCTTGCTTGTAAATAACTTCAATCTCTTTTGATTAAGATAGAAATACAAAATTACAAACATTATCAGCATCGCACAATACTGTGTAGCTCTCTCCATATAGCGACCTCCTTAATAAATTAGTACTATTTTACCACAGTTTTTTTGACTTTACAAGTTGCTTAAGACTAATTTAATAGGTATAAATGGTTAGACTTTATAAGAGCTGTACCGAATTTATCAGATTTAAGAACCAAAAGAACCTATAGACATCAAAAAAAAGCGAACCATACCCTATGATTGGCTACAATTCGCTTTTTTATTACATAAATTATATTTATTGTATATTCTATTCTTCTTCCTTAATATTGAGACGTTCAAAAACCATATCGTAACCATCATTACCATAGTTAAGTGAACGATTCACTCGGCTTATGGTTGCTGTTGATGCGCCTGTCTTCTCCGCAATATCCAAATATGTCTTATGCTGTCTAAGCATTCTTGCAACCTCGTATCTCTGCGAAAGTGAAAGCAACTCATTTACCGTACATACATCTTCAAAAAAGGCATAAAATTCATCCTTATTCTCCAATGTCATAATCGCCTCAAAAAGATGGTCCACTGCTTCTGATCTAACATTCTTGCTCATACCCTACTCCTTCTTATTAAAACAGAATTTATCCAATTCTATAGTGTTATCAACTTAATGCTATATTATTTTAACACAATGAAGTCATAAAGTCCATACCTAAAAAAAAATAAATCTTTGGTTTTCTTACTCTGCCAAAGACTTATTTTTTATAGCTATTGTACTAAACGATATTTATTTAAATATTTTCTCAGCTTATCCGGGAAGTAATTCATTATCAGCTCCTTTGGAAAATCCATTTCCTTTAACAAAGCCTCCACATTAGCATGCCCACATATCTGGGTATAGAAATGTGCATCACTTCCCATCAGTATAGGAACATTCTTTTTCTTACAATAATCAAGCAGAACAAGGTCATTCTCCCTGGCGCCCTGTCTGGCTGAATTAGGTGAAAGTGAGGCATTATTAAGCTCGATTAAGGTATCCGTCTCCTTCGCAACAGTAGTTATTACATCAAAATCCACAGGATATCTGGAATCATCTGGATGCCCGATAATATTTATTAGCGGATTCTTCATTACATTTACTAAAGCAGCTGTGTAATCCTCCTTTGTTCCTCCTCCAATACAAGGTACATGAAGGCTTGCAATAGTAATATCCTGACGTTTTAATATAGATGGACGAAGATCCAACTTACCATCAAAGCTCATGATATTAACCTCTGCTCCAAGCAAAAGCTCCATTGGAAACAGACTTCTGTCCACCACACTATAATTCATAAAATATATTTCACCACAGCTTCCGGGCATCATAGGCGCATGCTCTGTTATTCCGTACATCTCAAGCCCCATATCAGCTGCTGCCCTTGCCATTTCCATTAATGTGTTATATGCATGACCACTGGCAATGGTATGTGTATGCAAATCAACCCTGTTATTCATACTAAGCCTCCTCTAATATAAACTTATTAACAGCATAAGCAACTCCATCCTCCTCATTTGAAAGGGTAATATAGTCCGCCTGTGCTTTTATCTCATCCCTTGCATTTGCCATGGCAACTCCCATTCCTGCATACTTAATCATGGTTAAATCATTATATCCGTCACCACAGGCCATAAGCTCCGACTTATCAGCTCCTAATATTTCAAGCAGCTTTGAAAGTGCCTTTGCCTTATCCACACCCTTTGGCAGAATCTCAAGAAAATATGGTTCCGAACGGTATACATCCATTCTGTCATTAAGTGCCTCGTATACCTTTTTTTCTACCTCTCCAAGATAATCTCCCGGTCCAAGCATAAGACACTTGTTAATTGGAAAGTCAATATGCTCCTTAAGATTGTCTACCTTCTTAATTCCAAGCCCGTTGATTCTGGCTTCAATGGCAAGAAACGGGTCCTCTGGTGCCTCACAAATAAGGTCATCTCCCTCATAGGACATAAGATTAACATTATATCTTTTTGCCAAATCATATATCTCAGGTAAATACTCAAGCGGAAGCTTTATATCATGTACAATATCTCCTGTCTTACATGAAATAATTCTTCCACCATTAAAGGATAAAATATATCCGTCATGCTCATCAAGCTTAAGCTCTCTTGCAAAGCCTAATATTCCCTGAATCGGTCTTCCTGATGCAATTACAATCTTAACACCCTTTTTCACTGCATTCCAAACAGCTTCCTTTGTTGCCGGTGTAATTTCCTTCTTTCCATTTGTCAGAGTTCCATCTATATCAAGTGCTAATACCTTATATGCCATAATATCCTCCAAAAACTGCATAATTATTATTTAAAATATGTCATATAGCCGCCGACTAATAGAATACACCAAACAATGAATTTAGTCGAGTAACATTTTTGTTTTTTTTAAATATAATAAATTGTTGAAAACTAGGAGGTTTTACTATGAAAAAACTAAAAAGATATCTGGCGCTACTTTGCGTTCTATCCCTTATGACACTTTGTGCAGGCTGCAATAAGGAGAAAAATAAGGAAGGGCTTGTAAGTGTAACCCTTAATGAGGTGGCACATTCTATTTTCTATGCGCCTCAATATGTGGCTATTGAAAACGGCTACTTTGAAGAAGAGGGCATTGACCTCACACTGGTTAACGGCTTAGGTGCTGATAAAACAATGACCGCACTTTTATCCGGTGAAGCACAGATTGGTTTCATGGGCTCTGAGTCTTCCATCTACACATATAACGAGGGTGCCGAAGACTATGCAGTTAATTTTGCACAGCTTACACAGCGTGCAGGTAATTTTCTCGTTTCCCGTCATCCCATTGATAATTTTACATGGGATATGCTAAAGGGTAATACCGTAATTGGCGGCAGAGCCGGCGGCATGCCTGAAATGGTTCTTGAATACATCCTTAAACAAAATGGTATCGATATCGAAAATGATCTTGAAATAATTCAGAATATTGATTTTGGTCTTACAAGTGGTGCATTTGCAGGTGGTGAGGGGGATTTTACGGTTGAGTAATGATAGTTAATACACCAACTATTATTTTGCAACTATGATATCATGCTTCTCAGCTCATCAACATTAATATCCTTACCAGCTTCGGTAGTGATGTAGCAGTCAATGTTCTTCTCCTGAAGCTTATTAAACATATTAACTGCATTCTCATGGTCTTCATAAGCTCCGACCTGGCAACGATAATGATTGTCCCAGAACTTAATAATTACCGGGAAGCCCATGGACTTAAGAAGATCATATCTCCTAATCGCATTCTCCGGATTCATGAAGCTTCCAGCCTGCACTCTCTCGATAATCTTACCTTCCGTTGGCAGGTCCTTATCAAGATACAGCTCAGGATCATATACATTAAACTTAACATCAATATCCTTAAGGATATCTATATCTTCAACCTCATATCCTCTCTTCAGCTTAATTACAGAGAAATCAAGATGAGCTCCTGTGCTGCTGCCGGTATTTCCCATATATCCAATCACTTCACCTGCACTCACATTCTGACCTTCCTTGACATACACTGCGCCTGGAAGTAAGTGACAATAGACGGTACATACGCCATCCATGTGTTCAATAATCACATGATTGCCATAGCCGTAGCCCTGCTTGTCCATCTCATGCCCAACAATATAGTCTACTACTCTCCTAACCACTCCTGACGAATGAGCCTTGATATGACTAGTTAAATATCCGGCAGAAACAATATCTACGCCATATGTATGCTGCCTGCCTCTTATTCTTTTCTGGTGGCTCTGATAGCCACATGTAATCTGATAATCGTTGCTTGATAATACTCTACATCCCATAATTCTATTCCTCCTTATTTACTGTATTTGATGTATTGCTGGATTCTACTCCATTAAGCTCTTCAAGTTTCTGCTTGCTTGCAGTAAGAACATTTACTATCCAGCCCGGCAGAGTATTTGGATTAATTAAATACAGATTCTCCGCAATGCTAATGCATTCATTTAAGACTATGTAGCACACGATAATTAGTGTGAATGGCATATTAAACGGTAACACTATACTGATATACTTTAACAGGTACGGTATGAAGCAATCCAATAAAATACCAAACGCAAATGCCATAAGATAACTCATCTTCTTATAGAAGCCTTCAGTTCCTTTCTTACTTGACCAACCAGTTCCCATTTTCTTCGCTTTTACCAAGCCGGTTATCACATCAATTGCTATTGCCGCTACCATAAATACCAATAATATACCATACTGCTTAGCTGCGGTTGCTATAATACCTCCTATGACTGAAATTATTGCTTTTAAATTTCTATTCATTTAAACATCTCCTTTAATTTAATAATACTCTTTACCTCTTTTATGTCGTATACCAGCTAATTGTTTCGTACATTTCAGCTTGAGTTGTCGTTTCGGCAACAAAAGTTATACTGCCAGTAGTTCCTATTGTTAATCGAAATGCTCCAACATATTTTGATGTTGCGCATCCTGCTATACTAAAACACATATTTTTAGATGGTAAAAAATCACTCGGTATAGTACCAGTGATAGTATTTGCACCGACAACATGACCGCTAACTATAATAGCTATTCTTGCAGTAACCACTGTGCCAACTTTATATAATATTATTGAACCAGTGTTACTTCCAAATGTAATTGTTAAATTTGTTGATGAGACGGCGATCCCCAAAACACTTTTTAACTCAGCGATAGTTGAATATCCACCACCACCCGTGTACCCGTTTGATCCCATTGACAATACATACGCCGGACTAGTGAAATGAGAAGTCATCAATGCTTTTACTGCATTTGCTGCAGTCGTCGCTCCAGTACCACCATTAGCAATAGGTAATGTACCAGTTACACCCGGTGCAACATTGCCTGTTCCATCAAAACTTACTGCTGATGTACTTGCCAAATTAGTCCGAATAGTCCTAGCTGTTTGCAATGCGGTAGCTGTTGTAGCATTACCGCTACAAGCCAATGCTGTAGTAGCTGCCCCACCAGCACTTGAACTCCCTGCATACATGTGCGTATGCGAACCATCAGCTTTAGCATTCCATGCGGTCCTTTCATCTGCCGTAATATGACTAACCTTATCTGCTATATGCGAAATAAAACTTTTAATTGCACATGCGATTTTTCCAAATGCCGTAGATATTTTTTCACCAGAAGACAATTCTGTAAGCGCCTCCGCAGCCGTATATGTTGGTGTCTGGTCATTTGTCGACACATCAGGTACATTCCCCAGTCCTATATCAGCCGCACTCATACCATGAGGATTGCCCGTCGTTTGACTATGCTCATATGCTGTCTGCCCCAAATCTCCCCTGAATGCAGTTGATGATGTGGTGCCGAGAGCCAAATCACTACCAATCACCACATACAAGCTTCCACTCCATCTGTATGTCTTTCCGCTGGTTACATTGCCGGTTGATACATCAACATATACTTTTCCACCCTCAGGCGTTATAATATTTCCATTTGTGTCAATAAACTCTGTACTATTAATATACTGTCCTTCTATCACATCATCCACGTAACCCGGAAGCTGCACTGCTGGAACATAGCCATATTCATCTAAGGTTGCTACACCACCGGCAACACCCTTGTCTGACTGAGGAATAAAATCACCACCGGCAATAGCTTTGCACTGATTATAGTAATATTTACTATTATCCGTGTCTTCGTTCTCTCGTACCCCTGTTCCTCCTGAAGCGTAACTTTGTGCTAATAAAGCCTGCTCGTTTGCGCTCTTACTATATTTCTCTGAATTATCAGCGGCATTTGTCGCAGTTTCTGCTGATGTCTCTGCAACATCCTTATAGTTTCCTGCATCAAGTGCATATTGTTCTGCCTTTTCCGCACTTGTAGTGGCGACCTCTGCCTTAGTAGTAGCAATATCGACGTTTGTTGTAGAAGTTAACACATCTGCCGCTGCCTCTAATGCACTGTTCTCTGCTGCCGTTGCAGAGTCAGAAGCTGCATTAGCATTCAACTTTGATTGCTCTTTATAATATTTAGCATTGTCTGTATCATCATTCTCTCTCACAGTTCCACCGCTGCCAACGGCATAGCTTTGAGCTAATTCAGCATCATATGCCGCATTATTCTGTGACTGATAGGCGTTTTCGGCATACTGTTTTGCAGAAGCCGCCTGAACTGTCACACTAGCCAGATACTGACTTTCAATCATTTCATCAGTTATTGAGCCTTTCTTTACACTAAAAATATAGGTCTTATTAATACCTTCACCGGATACACTTACGCTAATTGTATCGCTATCCTCAAACTGCAATACAGGTATCATGTCACCAATATTAGCTTCAAAAGCCGTACCATCATCTGTAGTCATGGTAAGTATTCCATCTGACGAAAGTTCAAATGCTACTGGTATCTTCTCGATATTAAGATCAAACAGTATCTTGCTACCATCATACTTGGTTATTGTTATGATACCTGTTGTCTCATCCAGCTCCCAGTTGCTGACCAAAGATAATAACTGTGAATTCTCCGCCTTTTTTGAATCCAGCTCACAAATACGTGTATCATGCACCTTGATTGCATAATCCATGTTATTAAGATTCGCTTCATTAACCGGCGTGTCTGTACTCGGCAGATTTGCCCAATTGATTCTAGTATATATGCTACTGTACGCCCTTATCCTCGCCTCCTTCTTCCTGATTTAACTGTTCCTGCACCAGCTCAGCATTAATGCACTTATCGGCTTCCTGCTTAAGCTGCACTTCAATATCCTTTACAATCAACAGCTTTACTTCCATTGGCAATTGTGCCTCATTAATTTTCTCAACTAAAGAACTATGTAATCTTCTAATTGCTAAATCCATATTACCCTCCTTATGCATGTCCAAGATAATGCATGTTCAAACGAGTTACATTCAGCCCTACTACCACATTTCTGTAACTGCCATCATATACCTGAATACTCTCCATTTCCGGCTCAATGTCATATACTGTTGAATAGTGTGTCCATCCTGCTGAACTACCGCCATCACTTTGTAATCTGGAAAAACTCAATGTTCCTGCGGTAATATTATCAGCATTAATACTACCAAACTTCGCCTCTACTGCATTCAGCGAATTAATGGTTGCATAATTTGCTGTTACTTCTTTTGCAGTAATATAATTAGCCTCGATAGTACCGATTCTACCCTCTGCAGCATTTAAAGCTGTAGCAATATTAACAGTGCCTGCTGTCAGCTCCGTAACATCTGCTTTAACTGAATTCAGATTCGTAATCGTTGCATATGTAGCAGCTACTTTTTCTATTGTCGCAAATTTAGATGTGAATTCAGTCGCACTCACTAAGCCCACTAAATCAATCTTGGCTGCTTTTATAGTTGCTGTTTCAGCCGACAGGTTGATTTCAGCTATCAAGCTATCCTTAGATGCCTTCAGGTTAATATTTTCAGCATTCTGTGTTATAGCTGTATTTAACTTAGAATAATTCGATGATGCATTTTCCTGTGTCTCATAGGTTTTGGATGCCTCTGTCTTTATACTATCTGCAGTCTGCTTAATTGTAGTATTCAGACCTTCCTCTACATTCTTAATAGTCGACTTGGTTTCTTCTATTGACTTCTCCAAGAGATTACTCTTCCCCTTAAGCTGGATAAGCTGCCGGCGCACAGAGGTTACATTTTCCTCTTGATACTCCTTTACCGAAGCTTCATACTCATCTGTAAGTGCCAGCAGACCTTTTATCGTTCTGTTAAGGATATAGCTGTCAATAATGGTATCTTCTGAATACAGACGGATATAATCCCCTGCCTGAAAACATAGATTCCCCTTGGCAGTCACGTTCACAGGTCTTAATGACACGGTCTTTATAATGTTAAAGATATTGTCAGATATACCCTGTAGCTCCTCCGTACCTTTGCCATACACCAAGAAATTATCCTGAATAACATACACATTATCAGCACCCTCACCGGATATTACACCAATATCATTATCCTCTTGCCTTATCACAAGCTTATCAATTAATGCTGTCTCATAAGTCTCGTAGGTGCAATTTTCACACACCTGCGTATTAAGTGTATTATTATCCTCCTCAACCATATAAAGCTCGTCCGATGGATATAGATTATCCTGTGGATAAAGCATTACATCCTTTTTCTCAAGGAATACATACTCAAACAGCCCGGTTCTGCCCATACGTCCAAAACAGCCGTTAAGCTCCAGAATGGCGTTAAGCACCATCTGTGCCCCTAGTTCTGAGGGTAATATTGTCCTTGAAATGGCCATATTATCATTCGGTAAGGTTATTTCCGCCTGAGTTATTCCAAAATATTCAAAGAAGCTGTTTCTGAAAGCTCTGAGCGTTATCGTAGTGTCTGCATCCGGAAGTAATTCGTTATACCATAACGCCACATCTGTATTGATAACGTCATACAATCGGTCATATGCCGTTATTTCCCTATATGCTCTATCGGTTGACAGCTTATCTGCCAAAACACGATAATGCCCTATCTGAAAAGCTTCTGTCGCGCCCTCAAGTCTGATAAACATATCAAACTCAAGCCCATTCAGCCCTACAATATCTTTCTTTGCCTTAAACTCAAGAATTGATGACTGAAATGTACCGAACCTTAATACATCCGCTACTCCTAAGCCCTCCTCCAGAGTGATTTCCTCGCTGTATAAATCCTCATTCCTTAAAGCGATATCCTCATCGGTAAATACCAGCTCTATTCCCTTTGCTATGGAATCTTCTTTAAACAGATACCCATATTCCCATTCAATCCTTACTATCCCCTCCTAGAACTCAATTAGCTCCAGCTCAAAGCTGTTATATTCTGCCTGTTTCTTCACTTCATCAATCCGATGAACTTTATATGTTATATCTGGATAATAAAACTCCCCATATTTATAAACATTGTCCTCATCATTCCAATACGTAACAGCGACCTTCCTCTGGCGTTCATTAAGAGTTGCCAGCTTAATCACATTCTGAAAGGCTTCTTTCTCATCCGTCCACAATTCACGAATGTTAAACTTAATTCTGGTCTTATGATTAGGGCTTGTCTCAAGGTGCAGGAGACGGTTACCATCTCTATAAGCCTTAAGCTGTTCACGCTGGTTCGGTGTACTCTCAATTCCATCTGCATACATATATGAGTTAGGGAGTATTACATCACCAAATTTTATAAACCATCCTTCAAATGCTGACATATTATCCCTCCCTTACTCAAATGCCGGCAGTCCGGCTCTTTTACGTTGTGTATTCTGATTAACCACAGTACTATATATCTGCCTGCCATCAAGCATTAATTTTACTGTGGTATCTCCACCACCGCTCTTAGATGCTAAATCCGCTAATATCTGGTCAAGTTTATTAGAGCCTGTATCAATCAATGATGGATTAGTTGCACTATAGTTAGCATATCCACTTATTACCCTGTCCATTGCACGTCTTGATACCCCTGACCATGTTTCAGTAGTATTTCCGGATACCCCACTATCATCAAGCCTTGCTATATTGAACCCGAACTTTTCACCACCAAAACCAGGCACCCAATCAGGTACAGTGAACGATATACTATTAAGAGCATCGATAATTCCGTTAACTACACCAATAGCAAGTGTCTTGATGCCACCGAAGATATTGCTGAATGTATCTTTCAACCCCTGCCATGCTGCTTCCCAATCGCCGGCTAGAATATTGCCAATAAATCCATTAACAAATGAATCCAATGCTTCTATAATCCAACCTATAGTTTCATCGATGTATGTTGCAAATGTACTTATTCCGGTCATTGCCGCTTTCAATACCCCTCCGACTATTTTTCCCAGAAAACTAAATACATCAATCAGTGTGGTTAGAATCCTATTGATAGAATCTCCATGCTCCGTGAACACATCCCCCAACTCACTAAATAACATCATAAGGGTATCTATTGCCCATAGTATTGCTTCTCCGGTCCATTCCCCCAGTGGCACCAAAAGCTTGTCCCATAAGTATTTTAAGCTCGGAGATATTACTACCAATATATCATTCAGACACTCGAAGGCTTCTGCAATCAGTTCCAGTCCTGCCGGAGTGAAGTCCTGCGCTAACCACTCACCTATTGGCTCAAGTCCATTCTCATAAATAAAGCTTAGAGCCTGCTGCCCGGTTCCCTTAAGTGCTGTCAGACTGTCTTTAACCTTATCCACAGCATCAGATATAGCCTTAAACTGGTTAGCCATGGATGTATCTACTTCCACAGTTTCGAACATATCACTTCCGGACTTATAGTCTGAATCATTGACTACATTGAGCTTATCAAAGGCTGAAAGAGCCTTGCTTGTCTCTTCTATGGAATCCCGGTAATCATCAAAATACGTTTTCGCCTTAGTGTAAGAATTCTTGCCGGAAAGAATAGCAATCATCTGATTAGCATAATTAACACCGTCAATTAACGAATTAACCACATCCGTGAGAATTGGGAGAATAGCATTTGCCAGAGGTTCAAAAGCGGCCGCAAAGCTGTTCTTAAGCTCTGACCATGCGTTCTTAAGGTTACTCATATTCCGGTTGTATTCATCAGAATACTTTGCCAGGTTCTTAAAGCCTTCCTTCATACCGGCCACGACTGCATTAAATGCTTTGGTAATCCAGTTGAATACGAACAGGCTTAAAGCAATACCTTTTAACCTTGTATGAAAGGTTCCCATGGACTTACTGGCTTTCTTGGCTGCCTTCTCAGTCTTCTCTATGGCTTTATGACCTTTATGCTCTTCAAGAGCTTTTCGTGAGTCTCTTATGGCATTTTCCAGACGTTTCCATTCTTCATTCTGCTGCCTTATGGACTTTGTGGTGTCATTAGTCTCCGTTTCCGCCACCTGTGACGTATCTGCTGACTTAGACTTAAGCTCCTCTAGAACATTCTTTGCATTTTCAAGCTGATTGGTCACCTGCTGAATATCATAATTAAGCTTTCTCCAGCTATTACTATCCTTATCAGATGTGCCTAAATCGTCCCCCTGCTTGCTTCTGTAATTAAGGTTATGTAATGCATTTTCCAGCTTTTTTACATTCTTCTCTGCCTGCTCTACATTTTCAGCGATAGGAAGATTGTATTTATTATTATCTGAGAACACCTCCGGCAAGTCTGTAGCCTGCTTTCGGAGATTTTCGAGAACATCTTGAGCTTTCCAAAGTTTCTCCTCAGTCTTTTCGATATCATACATCAGGCTCTTGAATT
>JAZQLB010000421.1:0-7735 GCA_045542475.1 Lachnospiraceae bacterium
AAATATGGTGAGCCTTTAGTGCCAGATTTCGAAATTCCATATCACACCGAGATTATGGAGGGCCTTTGTGGTATTGACCTTGAAAGTGCAAGAAAGGTTGCTGGTAATGGCTTTTATTACCTAATGGGTGATATTGCAAGACTTCACTCAGCTATTATTTCTTATGCGCGCGACTTTATGATTGACAGAGGCTTCACCTACTGCATTCCTCCTTTCATGATTAGAAGCGAAGTTGTAACAGGAGTTATGAGCTTTGCTGAGATGGATGCCATGATGTATAAGATTGAGGGAGAGGATCTCTACCTTATCGGTACAAGCGAGCATTCAATGATTGGTAAGTTTATTGATACTGTTAATCAGGAGGAAAAGCTTCCTTATACTCTTACCAGCTATTCACCTTGTTTTAGAAAAGAGAAGGGTGCTCATGGTATAGAGGAAAGAGGTGTATACAGAATACACCAGTTTGAGAAGCAGGAAATGATAGTTGTATGTAAGCCGGAGGAAAGCCCAATGTGGTTTGATAAGTTATGGCAGAATACAGTTGATTTATTCAGAACTCTTGATATTCCTGTAAGAACACTTGAGTGCTGTTCAGGAGACCTTGCTGACCTTAAGGTTAAGTCTATTGATGTTGAGGCTTGGTCACCAAGACAGAAGAAGTACTTCGAGGTTGGAAGCTGCTCTAATTTAGGAGATGCACAGGCTAGAAGACTTAAGATAAGAGTAAAAGGTAAGGATGGAAATTATTTTGCACATACTCTTAACAATACAGTAGTTGCGCCACCAAGAATGCTTATCGCATTCCTTGAGAATAATCTTAATGCTGATGGTTCAGTGAATATTCCGGAAGCTTTAAGACCATACATGGGCGGAATGGAGAAAATCCTTGTTAAGAAGTAATAGAGAGGAGATCTAATGCATTTATATTTAAGGGCGATAGGTCTGGGTGGAATTAATACCCGCAAGGATTTAGATAAAATTCTTAAGGATATTATCAAGAAAAGTATCGAAAAAGATACTGTTAGTTACGTTAGTAATGAAGAGACGAAGGAATATCCTGCCCAAATTAAGCATTATTTTAATAAAGTTTCAGGAATATCTATTAATGGCTCATATAATCCAAAGCGTAAAAGCTTTAAAATGGAATACTATTTTCCGTTTTTAGACGGAGGAATGGAAAGCTATGAGAGTGAGGTATCAATTGCAAGAAAAACTGAAAAGGCAGCATATAATGTTCTATGTGATGAGCCGGGAAGAGGAATTGCACTGATATTTCAACTAACCAATCATATTGATTATCTTGCAAGTAAGGCAATTAAGGGTGATTACTATAATAAGGCAGTAAGGATTTCAGCGATGAGCCTGGATGGTACAATTTTGCTACCGCTTAGAAAAAGTGAGAATCAGATTCAAAAATGCAGGGCTGCTACGGCAGTAAGAAATAATTTGATTGACCTTGCTAAAAAGGGTGATTCAGAGGCTATTGATAATCTTGCAATAGGTGATATAGACACGTATACCAATATATATAAGAGAATGCGTAAGGAGGATATTTTTACAATCGTAGACTCCACCTTTATGCCTAGCGGCTTTGAGTGTGATTCTTATAGTGTAATTGGTAATATTCTTAATGTTGAACAGGTAGAGAATTCATTAACCACAGAGAAAATATATGTTTTAACGTTGGAATGTAATGATATCTATCTGGATGTGTGTATTAATGACAAGGATTTAATGGGAATTCCTGTAAACGGGCGAAGATTTAAGGGCAGAATATGGCTTCAGGGTCAGGTTGGGTTCGATGAAGATAAAATTTGATTGACCCGCTAGACACAATTTGATATAATATTCAAGCAGTCATAAGACTGCTTTGCTTCCATAGTTAAATGGATATAACAGGGTCCTCCTAAGACTCAGTTGCAGGTTCGATTCCTGCTGGGAGCATTATAGGATGTGGTGCCATGAATTATATAGTACTTGATCTGGAATGGAATCAATGTCCGGATGGAAAAGTATACGAGGTTTCGGGGCTTCCGTTTGAAATATTTGAAATCGGTGCTGTGAAGCTTAACGAGAACAGAGAGGTTGTTGACAGATTTTCCTGCTATATTAAGCCGTCTGTTTACACAGAATTACATTATATTACAAGAGGACTAACACATGCTTCAATGGAGACGCTTAATAAGGGTCTTTGTTTTAGTGATGCCATTAGTTCTTTTTTTGCATGGTGTGAGCAGGGTGGAGAGTATTATATGTGTACCTGGGGCTCTATGGATTTGCTGGAGCTACAGAGGAATATGAGATATTTTGGATATGAGTCTCCGCTTAGAATACCTTTGTTTTTTTATGATATTCAAAAGCTCTACAGCATTGCAATGGAGGATGGGAAATCAAGGCGTGCCCTGGAGGTTGCAGTAGATGCCCTTGAGATTACTAAGGATATTGAGTTTCATAATGCGATTAATGATGCGGAGTATACTGCAAGAGTTATGCAGATAATGGATTTTGATAAGGTCAGACAATTTTTTTCAATTGATACTTATTATATTCCTAAGGATAAAAAAAGCGAAATTCATATTAATTATGGAACTTATTATAAATATATATCAAGAGGTTTTTCTTCAAAAGAGGAAATAATGGAAGACCCAGAGGTGCTTAGTACCAACTGCTATATATGTAATAAGAAGGCGAGAAAGAAAATTCGTTGGTTTACCATGAATACAAAAATGCATTATTGTCTTGTGGAGTGTAAGGAGCATGGTTACATTAAAGGACGATTTAAGCTTCGTGAAGATGAGTTCGGTAATTTTTATGCAATGAAAATACTTAAAATAACGGATGAATCAGGAGCTGAAGGTATCAGACAAAGACAGCAGGAGATTCGCCGCAGGCGCCGTGAGAAGAGAAAAAAGAGTAAGAAAAATAATTTATAAAGAATAATACCCCGGAAGCTAAGCATATGCATTAGTGTTCCGGGGTGTTTTTTATCTGAATTGTAAGGTGTGTTTCTTACGGAGTCTGCTGACTATGAACATAATGAGAAGAATAATAATACAAATTGCTCCAATTAAGAGCCATATATTAATGGCAAAATAATTTTTTCCCTGAAGAATTGAGGATAAATTAATTGTTGCATCATCATCTTCTTCTGAAAAAAAAGGAAGAATGCTTGTATTGGTACTTGTATCAGCAGCATTTGAAATAATACTTAAAGTGGTATTGCCAATGGCTTTGCTATGATAGCTGTAATACAACTCAATTCTTTTGTCATTATATGTTACGGTGCGTACAAGGTCGTTAAATTCCATATCATTAGGAATCAGCAGATATGCGGAGGCTGGTATAAAAATACTCATATTGTCAGTACTTTTTAATGCTTCTCCTGAAATTTGAAGCTGATTTAAGATAGTATTGGAATTAAAGCTAAAGGCGGTTTCGTATTCTGATATATTTATCTTTTTAAAATTATTAAAGCCATATTCAAATAAATTAATAGTATCAATATATCGTTGTTCATCCGTAGAACAAAAAATTATACATATCAGCTTGAGACCATCTTTTTCTGCTATAGAGGCAAGAGTGTGACCTGCTGCATCGGTATAGCCTGTTTTGCCACCAAGAAAATAGTCGTAGGAATAAGAACGGTCCGGTAATAGGGAATGCGAAAAACGATAATATCGTGTATCAGCTGTCATATTGGTAGGTGGAACACTATATGTTTTATGGTACGCCAATATGTTCATTATTACCGGGTTCTCTGCCACTGCACGGGTTATAAGTGCCATATCATAGGCGGTAGTATAGTGATTAACATCAGTAAGTCCGCTGGCATTGGAAAAATGCGTATCAAGGCAGCCAAGCTCAGCTGCTTTCTGGTTCATCATATTGGCAAAATTGGCAATTGAGCCACCAACATGCTCGCCAAGGGCATATGCCATGTCATTTGCAGATTTAATAAGGGTAATATATAAAGCCTGCTCAATGGTAAATTCCTCGCCTTCCTTAAGCACGGCTGTGGCATCGCCATATTTTACACTTTTAACAGCATTCTCGCTGACGGTAAGAGTATCATTTAAATTACAGTTTTCTGCAACTAAAAGTGCAGTCATTAATTTGGTTACGCTGGCGGGATAGCATTGCTCATAACAGCCCTTTTCAAGCAGTATAGTACCGGAATCAGCATCCATTAATATATAATTGGGGGACTCTATATATGGTGCCTCTGGCCAAATAAAAGAACCTTCATCATTCTCGGCAGCATACACAAAAAATGGTGTGGCTGCGTATGATAATATAATTGTTATTATAAGACATGAAATTAAGAAAAAACTTCTTAATCGTTTATTGTTTATTGGATGTAATTGCATTTGTATATAAACCTTTCTGATGTATGTAACTCTACATTATTTATTCTACTACATAATCATAAATATTCCATAGTTAATTTTAGTAAAATTTATTCTTACAAAAAAATGTTGTTGCTTCACCTTTTTCATACTATAATATAAAAGGTTGGAATATACTATATGGTAAAGGTGGCAGGAGTGCGTATGAATACAAGGATAGAACTATTTGTGCCGGGGAGACTATGTCTGTTTGGAGAGCATAGTGACTGGGCTGGTCTTCATAGAGTTATTAATTCGTCAGTAATTCCGGGAGAAGCCATAGTTTCCGGTATTGAAGAGGGGATATATGCCACAGCAGAGGCTGCGGATAAATTTATAATTGAGAGCGATATGGGAGAAGAGACCTTTGAATGTGAGATGACAACGGAGACTTTGCGGACAGTTGCCAATCAGGGGGGCTATTTTTCGTATGTTGCAGGAGTAGCTTCGTATGTTAATGAATGGTATAGCGTGGGCGGACTTAGAATACATATTACAAAAAGAACCATTCCGGTCAAGAGTGGTCTGTCGTCAAGTGCTGCCATATGTGTACTTGTAGCAAGAGCTTTTAATCAGATATATAATCTAAGGCTTAATACAATGGGGGAAATGAATATTGCTTTTCTTGGGGAACAGAGAACTCCGTCAAGATGCGGAAGACTGGATCAGGCATGTGCATTCGGCATCAAACCGGTGCATATGATATTTGATGGTAATGAAATATCAGTTAAGCCGCTTACATTAAGCAAGCCTTTTTACTGGGTTATTGCCAATCTGATGTCAAAAAAGGATACCGTTAAGATTCTGTCAGATCTGAATAAATGCTATCCTTTTGCTACAAATGAGAAGGAAGAAGCTGTGCATGAAGCTCTTGGTGTTGATAATAAGGCATATATTGCACGGGCAAAGGAATATATTGAAAGTGGAGATGCGAAGGCTTTAGGAGCGTTAATGACAGAGGTACAGGCTAATTTTGATAAAAAGGTGGCACCGGCTTGTCCGCAGGAGCTTGCGGCACCGGTATTACATTCTGTGCTTAATGATGAGAAGCTTCAGAAATGGATATGGGGTGCTAAAGGTGTAGGCTCACAGGGGGATGGAACCGTTCAGCTTCTTGCAAGAGATAAAGAGTCAAGAAATGCATTGATTGAATATCTTAAGAATGAAAGAGGAATGGAGGCATTTTCGCTGACTCTTAAGCCACAACAGAGTGTCAGAAAAGCAGTTATTCCTGTTGCCGGCTTTGGCACGAGATTATTCCCTGCCACAAAGGCAATAAAGAAGGATTTTTTACCTGTGCTTGATAAGGATGGATTGTTTAAGCCGGTAATACTTGTGCTTCTTGAGCAGCTGGTTCTTTCGGGAATTGAAGAGATATGCCTTATAATAGGTGAAGAGGAGCAGTCACTGTATGATTCTTTATTTGCACCATTGTCAAAGGAGAATTATGATAAGCTTCCAGAGGATAAGAGAAAATATCAGGATATGATTGTTGCTATTGGAAAGAAGCTTACCTATGTGTATCAGAGGGAACGCAAGGGCTTCGGTCATGCAGTATATCAGAGCCGTGAGTTTACAAAGGATGAGCCTGTATTGTTGCTTTTGGGAGATATGATTTACGAATCCTATATTGGAAAAACCTGTAGTGAACAGCTTATAGCTGCTTATGAAAAATATGGATATCCTGTTATATCAATGCATGAGGTGAATCAGGAAGAGGTGGTTCATTATGGGATTATGCATGGTCAGTGGGAGGATAATGAAGAGAACTATATGAGGCTTGATAATATTACAGAGAAGCCTACAGTTGAATATGCAATAGAGAATCTTAAGGTAAAATCAAAAGCTTCAGATGCAAAATACTATGCTGTATTCGGACAGTATATTCTTACTAAGGATGTATATGAGGTATTAGAAAAGAATATAAAAGAGAATAAGCTGAGCAGAGGAGAGATACAGCTTACAGATGCCTTGGAGGAGGTTAGGAATACCAAGGGAATGTTTGGCTGTAAGATTAAAGGCAAATCATATGATGTAGGTTTGCCGGATATGTATATTAATACAATTTCACAATTTGGAAATGGAGATAAAGATGAGACTTAGAAATGTACCAGGGTCAAGAGAGGCACTTGCCGCTGACGACTACGTAATTAATGAACCAACAGAGTATAAAGGAAGATGGAAGGAAGCTTTTGGGAACGATAATCCTATCAGAATAGAAATTGGTATGGGTAAAGGCCGCTTCATAATGGAACTGGCAAAGCAGAATCCGGACATTAACTATATAGGAATAGAGAAATATTCCAGTGTTCTTATAAGAGCTATCGAAAAGCAGAATGAGGCGCAGCTTAAAAATATCCTATTCATCAGAATGGATGCAGAGATAATAGAGGATGTTTTTGCTGTGGGAGAGGTGGATAGAATATATCTTAATTTTTCTGACCCATGGCCAAAGGACAGACATGCAAAGAGAAGACTTACATCAAGACAGTTCCTTGGAAGATACAATAATATCTTGAAAAGAGAGGGCGTTGTAGAATTTAAGACGGACAACAGGCTGTTATTTGATTTTTCAGTAGAAGAGGTGGAGCCGGCAGGCTGGCAGATTATTGCACTTACCTATGATCTTCATAACAGTGAGATGGCAGAAGGCAATATTATGACAGAGTACGAGACAAAATTCTCGGGAATGGGTACTCCAATAAATAAGATGATTATAAAAAGATAACTATGTTACTTTTGGGAGGTAAATAATGAAATGGTCATTGCAATGTAAATTACAAAGGATGGCCTACAATAACAGAAAGCTTAATAATAAGATATGTCACATCAAAAGATGCTGGGATGAGGTATGTAAATGCCTGTGCGAAGACTGTGACAAAAAGAAAAAAAGGAAGTAGGGGGCTTGAAAAAGTTCCCTGCTTCTTATATTATATAGATATGAGCGTATAAAAAAAGCACCAACCCCACAGCTCCTAAGTCTGCAAAACCGGTACTTTCAAGTGCGCGATCAGAGGCTCGAACTCTGGACACCCTGATTAAGAGTCAGGTGCTCTACCAACTGAGCTAATCGCGCATATTTGTTAGGTCTGTTCTAACGCAAGGACTATTATATAACAGGAATTTTGAAAATGCAAGTGTTTTTTTGAAAAAAATTAGAAAAATTTCATAAGGGTAAAATTGGGGGAATTCTAAGACAGTAATAATAGGGTGTAGAGAGTTGTATGAATGGGAGTTAACATTATTTGTATGTTGAATAATTAATTTATAATATATATAATTTTGAAAAAAAGAAATTAATAACAACAGTATAGAGATAGGACGAAAAAGGTCGGGTAAAAAAAACATTG
>JAZQLB010000422.1:0-4320 GCA_045542475.1 Lachnospiraceae bacterium
CAGGAGGTGTGTTGTTTAACATATCCTCCGTAATCCATACATCTGCTGTTCCATGAGGAATCTCCTCCTTAATGACAGCCGCCTGAACATTAGTAAAAATAAGCCCCCCAGCCATTACCAATGCCAATGAAGCGGCACAAAATGCCTTGATTTTTTTAATCATTATACCTTCTCCTATAGACTTAACTCTTTTTTAATTCATATATACATACTAGTTATACTGCTCTACCAATCTTTTAACCTCTTCCTTTACCCTGTCTACAACCGGCTCCGGTCCCACAATTCTTGCCCCCGTTCCAAGAGATATCACCCATGCTATAAACTGCCTGCTCACAGCTACCCTTACACGAGCTATGAAATGTGTCTTATTCTTCTTAATAAGGCTCACTTCCTTACCAAAACGATCAATTATAACTCCCGCAAGCCCATTTTCGCACTCAAGCTGCACTACCTCTTCCTCTCCGCCGAACATACCGAACATTTTCTTTGAATATACTGCCATGTCAAAATTTTCAAAGCATTCCCTGCCTTCTCTTTCCTCCTCAGTAACAGTAATGTTCTGCATTTTATCCACTCTGTAGTGCTTAATCATTTCCTCTCTGCTATCGAAGGCAATCATATAGTAATTCTCATCATCCCATGTAAGAGCCCATGGACTTACCTCATACAGCTCTCCATCACGCCTTGGAACCCTGTCCTTATCCACATTCCATTGAAAATACTGAAAGGTAATCTTAGAATTCTCACCGATAGCACCATGTATCTTATCCACATTATAGTAGATACTTTCATTATCCGTTTTTACACGCTCTGTTACATACACCTGACGATTAAGCTGCTTTGCCTCATATTCGCTGCATAAGCTCTCCAGCTTCTTAATCAGCTCATTTGACTTCTTTGCCGTAATAAATTTTGCCGACTGGATGGAATCCACCAAAAGCTTAAGCTCTGCCAGCTCGAAAGCTCTGCTGCCCACATGATAGCTGAAATTCCTCGAAGCATTATTACCAATAACATCAATCCCATACAAACGAAGCTGCTCCATATCATTATATATACTTTTTCGTTCAGCCGATACTCCATATCTTTCCAGCTCACTAATAATTTCCGGCATACTTATGCTATGACAATCGTCCGTCTTCTCCATAAGAATCTTCATAAGATATAAAAGCTTTAATTTCTGATTAGGTAATTTTGCCATTAGTAACCCTCCTTCAAGCTTACTCATTAACCCTGTTTACCAGATATATTCCTCCGCATACCAGACCTAATGCTAACACAAGCTCAAGCCCGAAGGATGAGCTTTCCTTAAGAAAAATAAAGGATAAAATAACACTGAATATGGGATTGGTAAAGGAATATACCGCTACCTTTCCAACCGGATTATGCTTTAATAAAATTCCCCATACTGAATATGCAACTGAAGAAATAAGTGCCATATATACAAGCAGGGTAACTGACTGCAAAGACCAGCCTGTAAGAGTACCGCCCATAAGCAGTCCCACAATAGTCATTATAATTCCGCCAAAAATAAACTGGTATCCGCTTAGCACCACCGGGCTTTCCTTCTGGGAATATTTCTTAACCAGTGCAGAAGAAAGCGCATATGCAATAGCCGCAATTAAAATTGCACCCTCGCCCTTAAAGGTAAAGCCTCCTGTAAGTCCGCTTGGGTCAAAATTAATTACAATAACACCGGCAAAGCCGATAAGACAACCTATAAACTTCTTCAAAGTCAGCTTCTCATATTTAAAAATCAGACACGCCATAAGTATGGCAATAAAGGTCTGCGAGCCATTAATAATTGCAGACTTAACGCCTGTAGTATAGGCAAGTCCCATATAGAAAAATATGTACTGGAATACGGTCTGCACAAGCCCTAACTTACACACCATTCCCCATGAGCTTTTCTGTGGAAACAGCGGCTTCTTTGCAATTATGCTGCCGAAAATGGCAGTAAGTATACCTGCCAGAATAAAACGTACTCCTGCAAACAGAATTCGTGATGCCACGTCTCCTGCGGCGATACCGAACCATTCGTAGCCTATCTTGATTGCCGGGGTTGCACTTCCCCATAAAAAACAGCATAAGCCTGCTAATAGAGCTATGCCTAGTGGTTTTGTTATAAAAGTCTTCTTATTATTCATAATATGTTTCTTCCTTTTTAATACTTATTATATGTAGTCCTTATTATTTTCGTCTAATATACTTCGGAATACACTCGCCATATCCACGGGTGATATACATAACAGAGCCCCTTGGATACTTTTTGTAGCTTAATCCATAAAACCTCTTCCAGCTTGGCACACCCTGCTTATAATAATACATTTTCTTCTCCTCATTCCACTCCCAATAACACACTCTACGAAGCTTTGAATTACCACTCTCTGACCAACCTCTCCAATTTGTTCTATATCTAGGTTCCCCATCATAAATAACCTCTTTAATACAATCAAAATCTACAAAGCCTAATGCCTGATTATATCTGTTGCGTATCACATAATAACTTATCACCATCAATGCAACCGTCACCAGATTCCCCCAGAATAAAAAAACTCCTGCTGATGCATCTCCATTAACACACAATGAGATTCCCCCCAGATTTACACAGACTACCATAAAAATAAGTAGTGGTAATAATATTCTATACTCTCTTCTAATCATTTCTTTGGTAAACCAGTTTGTTATAATCTCTCTATCTTCCGCACTTGCCGGATGCCAATCCTTCTTTAATTTACGTCCCGTTGTCCAATATAACTGATTAATATAGCTTTGATTAGCACTTCCATCTTCATTAACAACACTCTTTGCCATATTATTTATTGCCTCCTTTTGTATATTTTACAAGCTTTTTGGAATACATTCCATACATCTCCTGGTCAGATACATAACTGTTCCTGCCGGAAAACTTACATATGTAAAACGCTTCCAGCTAGGAATACATTCCCTCTGATAAAACATCTTCTTATCAGCATTCCATTCCCATACATATGCCCTGCGCTGCCACGCCGGCAGTCTTCTATTGTAATATGGTGCATGGTCATAAATCACAAGCCTGATATCACTATGAACACTGCTTATTGAATTCTTACATCTGCTGTCTGCCAGTGCAAATCCTATAAGCACCAATACTATCGCCAACAGATTTCCAATAAAGAAAAAAGCTACTGCATCTGCCATCTCTCCATTCAGTTTGAATGCAATTCCTCCTGCATTTGAACAAACGGCTATAATAGCAGCCCCAATCCCTGTAAATCTTCTATCCTTTTTCAACAGTACATTCCTGTACCAGTTTGTTATAATCTCTATATCCTCGCTGCTTGCTGTGTGCCATCCATTCTTTAGTCTGGAATCATCCTTAAGACCTTTTCGGTTTATAGGCACATTAACAACCTGCCCCGCTTTATTAATACCCTTTGGCATCATTTATCCTCCCTTTTGCATTCACTGCTTTTTATCTTACCATAAATTACTACAAAAAAATACCAGTAAAATCATAAATACTAATTTTACCGGTATTCCATACTCATTATCCCATTCTAACTAACACCTGTTCCTCTACCAAATCCCTTTCCCGTCTCCAAGAATTATAGTTCTGATATTCTCATCTATTTCCGAATTATCAAGTCCGCTTTGAATAAGCGGCAGAATCACTTCCCTGCTTTCCCTTGTATGTGGCAGTTGTGAAGCAAGCATATTGGCTTTATCTGATTTTCCTGCTTTTAAATATAAGAAGCATAAGGCAGCTCTCATGGTAGCCTTCTGTCTCTCGTTAATTGATATAGGCAAGCCTCTTTCCATTAATTCAATCGCTTCGTCCGTATTTCCCTTTAATGCCAAAGTACTTGCAAGTCCCAGAATCATTCCGGGCTTATTAGGATATATTAACAGGGCATCCCTGTATGTCTTTTCAGCCAACTCATACTCACCACTTCGCTGATACTCAACAGCCCTTTTATGAATATTATATCTTGTTTCCTCTGCCCGAATCTCATCCATACCAATAAGCAAATCTATGCTGGTCTCAAAAATATTTGCCAGTGCCGGCAGGAAGGTGATATCCGGGTAGGTTTCGCCCCGCTCCCATTTAGAGACACTTTGTGCTGTTATTCCCAAATATTCGGCAACATCCTCCTGTGTCAGATTTTTCATGCTGCGATACTTTTTTAGATTTTCCGGTAAATATAACATCACAACCTCCTGATATATTCAAGTGTTTTTTATTGAAAATTCAAGGCTTTCCGGCCTTTTCTATCTCAGTGAATAAGCCTAAGTCATGGATATTTCATTGTATTTGATACAGAAAAAGCGGTAAAAGGG